>JAOAFX010000009.1 GCA_026416055.1 Caldifarciminota bacterium | reverse complement strand
ACATGGGACAAGGGGTGATGACGCACGCGGTGTCAGCTGGTTGAAGAATGATAATACCTGGCAAAATTTCTGTCAGGATTCGCGTATCCCAACGAAGTTCATTCACCGTTGTGTTACTGCACCAGATAAAAAAGTCTGGTTTGCCCTGCATTATACAGATTCTTTGCTTGCAATCTCTTTTAATCCTGCAACTAATAACTGGTATTATTTGAGACAGAAGTATCGGGGTATTGATAGTACTATAGCAATATGGGATTTAAAATTTGATCTAAGAAATAACCTTTACCTTTCTCTGGCTGGCCCATCAGACAAAATCTGGATTTACGATTCAGCGTTGAAGACTGCGTACTTGCTCGGTGATAGAACCCCGGGTTTTGAAGTGGAGCTGGCGATTGATTCAAGTTTAAAGGTCTATAGCACGGTCTTCGATGCTGCTGGTGGAGTGTTGATGATTGATACCAGGGGAACAATTTTTAATCGCAGTGATGATATAAATTTAAAATATGGCAAGACCGATGGCCTGCTATCCCAGTTCTGTTCAGGCATAACCGTTGATGAATACAATCATGTTTATATTGCCAATGAATTCGGGGTCTCAATCCTTCATGAAAACCGATTTGAATATATCACTGATTTTAATAATGGTAAAATATTCGATGTACTTGCTGATGGCTCTGGACGAATCTGGATAATGGCAGATAATGGCGTATATGCATATGATGTAAACTATAAAGTCCTGAAAAGATTTACTTTCCATGACCTTGGCGTGAATATAGAGTTTTTGCCAGTGAGCAATGAAATCATTCAGGTTCAGGGGTTTTTTTATGACCCCATCCGCTCCTGTTTCTGGCTCGGTGGTGAAACCGGATTGCTGAAATTGGAAGTTCTCAAAGACGATGCGGGGTACTTAGATAATGTCTTGCTCTATCCCAATCCTGTTGTGAAAGGTGCGATTGTACGACTAAAAAATGTTCCGGCTAATGCCATTGTTAGTATTTACTCAATTGCCGGCAGGAAGATTGCTGAAAATCTCATGCCCAATCCCTTGGGTGAAGTTCTCTGGCACATACCTGAAGATATCTCGAGCGGCTTGTATTTTGCCCTGATCAAAACCCCATCCGGTAAAAGGGTAAGTAAATTTGCCATCATCAAATAAAAAATTTTTTTCTTTTTCGATTGTCTTTTTGGCTTTTTATGCACGAATATAGTATTACAAAATCGATCGTTGAATTGTGCCATCAGGAGGCCAGGAAGCATAAAATAGGCCAGGTGAAATTGATCAGGATAAGACTGGGGAGATTTACGGGATTTTCACCGGCAGCAATAAATTTTTATTTCGATTATTTAAAAAGAGGTACACGATGTGAAAATGCCAGGATTGAATTCTTTGAAATACCGATAAGAATTAAATGTCCGGCATGCAATTTTACAGGTGAAATCGTTGAACCGGTTTTCATCTGTCCGGAGTGTGGTAAACCAGATATTGAAATAATTTCAGGGAGGGAATTTTATGTTGAATCAATTGAAGGTGAATGACAGGAGGTTTTGATGAAAATAAATGTGCTTAAACCAGTCCTGGTCTCAAATCAGGAAAGGGCAAAGGAGAACAGGAAATTTTTTGACAGGTATAATAGCCTGGTCTTGAACATCATCGGCGCTCCGGGTTCAGGTAAGACCTCGGTCATTGAAAATATCGTAAAAAAACTGAAGTCCAGTTACCGAATTCTTGTGATTGAAGGAGATATAAAGGGTTCGCTTGACAGCGAAAAATTGATGAAAACAGGGATCGATACCATACAGATCAATACTATCACAGAATGCCATCTCGATGCCTTTATGATTTCGCAGGCATTGCCGAAAATTAATAAACCTTATGACTTAATCATGGTAGAGAATGTAGGGAATCTGGTCTGTCCGGCAGAATTTGATATCGGTGAGGATTTCAAGGTTGCAATTCTCTCAACACCTGAAGGAGATGATAAACCAGTTAAATATCCATTATTATTCCATCGAGCACGGGTTGTTATTATCAACAAGACCGACCTTCTTCCCTATGTAGATTTTAAGATAAAAAATGCACGCAAGAATATACTGGCTAAAAATCCCCGCACCATGATTTTTGAGGTTTCAGCACGGAATGGTAAAGGATTTGATAAACTCATCAATTTCTTAAAAAAAGAACTGGCAAAGAAAAAGTGATATAAAAAATATAAATGTCCAGAGTCCTTATAGAAGTAAAAGGAATTGTTCAGGGTGTCGGATTTCGACCATTTGTTTATCGCCTTGCACACGCCCTTGGGCTTTACGGATTTGTCCGTAATACTTCTTATGGAGTGGAAATTGAAGTTGAAGGTAATCCAAAGAATATAAAAGAATTTTTAAAAAAACTTTCTACAGAAAAACCAAGGGCTTCAGTCATTGAGCAGGTGGTTGTCCGGACAGTTCAGACGAAGGGTGAAAAGAATTTTGTAATCAAAGCGAGCAGGCATGCCGAAGGTTTTACCCAGCTCTCTCCAGATATTGCTACATGTGAGGATTGCCTGAGAGAATTCTATAATCCCCAAGACCGGCGATTCAGATTCCCTTTTATTAACTGTACAAATTGCGGTCCGCGTTATTCAATAATCTATGATACACCCTATGACCGTAAAAAAACTGCTATGAAAGAATTCAAAATGTGTCCGGAATGCGAAAAAGAATTTGAGGATGTGAATGACCGCAGGTTTCATGCCCAGCCTGATTGCTGTTTTAGGTGCGGACCCGAATTTGTTCTCTATTCTATCACTGGCCAGAAGGTTAGAACAGATAAGCCAATAGAAGCGGCGATAAAACTTTTGAAGAAGGGCAAGATCATCGCGATTAAAGGCATCGGCGGTTTTCATATTGCCTGTGATGCTACAAATTGCAAAGCAGTGAGAATGTTACGTGTTTTAAAGAATCGACCCACAAAACCATTCGCCTTGATGACGACGGAAAAAGGACTGAGCAGGATAGTAAAAATATCGAGTGCTGAAAGATTACTGATAAAATCGCCTGTTGCACCAATAATCCTTCTGGAGAAAAAAAAGGGTGTGGTCTGTGAAGAAGTTGCCCCGAATAACCCCTATCTCGGTGTGATGCTGCCCTATGCACCTGTTCACCACATGCTTCTGGAAAAGGTCCCCTATCTCGTTATGACGAGTGCCAATATTGCCGATGAACCACTGGCGAAGGATGAAGAAGAGATAAAGACCAAGCTTAAAACCATGGTTTCATTCTATCTTACCCATAATCGAAAAATTATAAATCGGTGTGATGATTCGGTGGGGTTCTGGCTCAAAAAAGGCGGTTTTTCAATAATAAGGCGCTCCCGGGGGTATGTACCGGCACCGGTTGAATTGCCCTACCCTGTAATCCCTTCACTCGGGGTTGGCCCTTATTTAAAGAACACCTTCACTTTAGCAGACAGAAATTCTGCTTATATATCACCCCATATTGGAGACCTTGATAACCTTGAGACTTTGAATTTTTTTAATGAAATGATTGAAAAGTATAAAAGATGGTTCAAAATTGAACCTGAAGTTATTGTCCATGATTTACATCCTGATTATCTTTCAACAAAGATTGCACTACGGATGGCAAAAAACAAGAATTTGAAGGTGTTTGGGGTTCAGCACCATATCGCCCATATCGTTTCCTGCCTGGGTGAAAACAAGATCTATGACAGAGCAATCGGCATTGCTTTTGATGGAACAGGATATGGACTCGATGGTAAAATCTGGGGAGGCGAGTTTTTTATCGGTGATATGAAAGGATTGAAGAGGGTAGCACACCTTGAATATCTTCCTCTGCCCGGTGGCGAGGAGAGTATAAAAAAACCATATCGGATTGCAATCGCATATCTTTACAAAATATTTGGAGAAATACCTGCTTATCTCAAGATGCGGCAATCTTATAAAAAAGATGAAATCAAAGTCATACAGAGAATGATCGACGAGAATTATAATCTCGCTTATACATCAAGCATGGGACGTTTATTTGATTGTATTTCGGCAATGCTCGGAATAACTGATGAGATTACCTATGAAGCCGAGGCTGCAATAAATCTTGAATATGTAGCAAAAAAAGGAATAAAAGATTTTTATCAGTGGGGAATTTCTTTAAATTTTCAGCCGCAATTAGAAAAATGTAGTACAAAATCGCTGGACTGCAGCGATGAATTTCTGATTTGCATATCCCAAACCCTTGAAGGTATATTGCAGGATATTAAAAAAGGCATCGATAAATCGATCATCTCAGCAAAATTTCACAATACCATTGTCCATCTTTCTCTTGACGTCGCTAAAAAGTTGCGTAAAATCCATGGTGTGGATAAGGTTGTTCTCTCAGGTGGTGTTTTCCAAAATCGTTATCTTTTGAACCTGATGATAGACAAATTAGAAAAAAATGGTTTTCATGTTTACACCCATCGTAAACTTCCTACTAATGATGGTTGCATCTCTTATGGACAGGTAATCTGCGGAAATTTAGCATCTCAATAAGCGAGGAATGAATGTGTTTAGCCGTCATTGGTAGAATAGAAAGAATAGATGGGGATACTGCACTTGTAGAGATAATGGGAGTAAGAAAGGAAATTTCCATTGTTCTGACACCAGAAGCAAAGGCTGGAGATTATGTAATGATCCATGCCGGCTTTGCTATCAATCTTGTAGATGAAAAAGAGGCAAAAGAAACCGAAAAACTTTTGCGCGAGATTATAAAATATTCGTAGTTATCGCTCTCTCACTGCCCACCAATCTTTTTCACCGAGTCCCTCGGCATAGGACTTCCCTTCAATCCTCTCCCAGTCATCAGAAATTTTCCCTTTTAGAATGATTCGCTTTTTTGTTGTCGTCCAGTAGAAGATATATCGCTCCCTGCAATTTACATTGCCATCGGCAAGAAAATCATTTATGTTTACAATACCGTTTATTTCACCCCTGTAAGTCATCTCATCGCGGGGTTGATGGAAATATTTTATTTTCAACTGGCCATTTTTTTGTTCAATCGTCATTCGAAAATCCGCATTATACGTAATTCCGCTCTCTCCAATTTTACCATTCCAGTTACCGGCAAGATTTTTCAAAATAATTGTACCAAGATAGAGAGTTTCACCTTTGTGTAATACGATATCCTGCACACGGGGCTGATAGCCTGATTTCCTTATTTCAATCCTGTGGGGAATTGCCTGAATGCTTTCGGAAACGTATGGAGTTTTGCCCACGAATTCTCCGTTAAGATAGACATCAGCATTCTCGGGCACAGAGTTCACCTGGAATATACCATAGATCGGAACGAGTTTTGCATGCACCACTGTATTCCTGCCAAAAAAATATTCACTCTTGACAGCCATTTGTCGTACCCTTCTTTTTCTATCGTTATAGTACGGGAACCGATAAGAAAATCCGGAGATTCATAGACACCGATTTCTTTTGATTTCAACATTACCCTTTCACCATCAATAAAAATTGCGACATCTGTGGCTGGTTCAACCTTTATTATGATTTTATTGCGCATCAGGTTCCATAATGATATTATCACCAAAAAGATTACTGCAATTCCACCGATAATTAAAAGAGTTTTTCTGATTAAAAGTTTTTGTGCTGCAGAACTCTCCGCCTTAATTTTTTCTAATGCCTCCTGATAATATTTGTTATCCCTGTCACACTCATGTGCCTTTTCGAAAAAATATATTGCCTCACGCCTTCTTTTATCCGCCAGTTTTCTGGTACCAATTCTGGAAAAGATTGATGCCAGTTTTTTCCGGATTGTTTCATCTATATTTTCATAAGGCCCTTTAATCCTGGTAATGTAAGTCTCAGTGTTGGATATATCATCTTTGTCAAAATACGATAAAGTCAAATATGTGTAAATTATGTTGACATCGGCTTCGGTGATATTCTCTTTCGCCAGCAATTTTTTTGCCATTTCAATTGTCCTGTCATACTGGCTATTTTCATAATAATGCCTCAGAATCACAATCCCTAATTTTACATCTTCAATCTTCATTTCTTCTATCTTCTCGTAATAACGTGACAGTCCCTCAATATCATTCTGGTCAATGAAGTATTGAATGATTTCCTTTATCACCTGTTCATTGTCAGGTACTAAAGACTCCAGTCTTTGCAATTCCAGGAATACTTTCTCTTTGTCACCCTTCTTTTTATACAAGTTTTTCAGTGCCATATGGAATTCGACGCTATCCGGTTTAAATTCGAGCAATTTCTCGCCAGTGGCAATTGCCTCGTCGGTCTTATCCTGGAGGTAGTAAACCCGGAAAAGCCCGATGAGTGAATCTTCTGAATCAGGGTTAATCCGCAAGGCAGAACCGAATGCAATTTCGGCATTACTGAGGTCATTGAGTTCAAGGTATATCAAGACGGATTTGGTATAAGCATCAAAATTACCAGGTTCTATTCCTATGGCTATTTTGTATTCATCGAGTGCCTCATATAATAGTCCATTCTTTTGATACAGGTTTCCCAGTTCTATATGTAATCTGGCATCCTCAGGTTCAGATTCAATTTTTTTCCTGAGAAGATTGATATGGGCAGTTGTTTCGGTGCTGAGTGGTATCAGGAATTCCCCAAAAGTATTACATATTTTATATTTGTTCTTTATGGATGCACCGCAATGGGGACAATTTTAATCATTAACTCTTCTTTTCTGTAATTTGCAGAACTACACAAGTATACAGCATATTCTGGAAAATGTCAACTTGAATTTTTTCTGAGTCCTCTTCACTTTTTATGAATTGAAAAATCAAGAATATCATTATTTTTGGTGTATAAGTATTGAAGGGTTAAAAAGTTATATTACCATACCTGCATCCTTGCCTGTAAACCAATTTTCATTTTATTCCGATGGTTGAGATTGCTTAACTTTAAAAAGGCAGCCGCAGGGTAAACCTTCAGGTATTCATTACCGGGCAAGCTCGGTCACTACAATTGACAAATTTTGTCGGTTGAACTCTTGAAGTTTGTTTTGCAGAGTAAATTCTGCGCTACAACTAAAACTGGTTTGCTTAAAAATGAATTATCGCAAAGTGATGCGGCCTGCGTGCTGAAAATTCCCTTTTGTCAATGGATGAAACAGGATGATTATCAGTCTGGAAGTTGTTCTAATAGATTGTGAATGATAATTATCAAGACTGGGAAGTCGCTCCTACAGAAAAATAAAAAACCATTAAACCAAAAAAGCGGTGAGGAGTCAGAATTTTTTTAATTTTTCGCGCCGGATTGTAATATGTTTTATTTAAATCAAAAAAAGAAATGTTATTGATGTAATGATTCATAAATGATGCGTGCAATCTTTTTGCCGATAGACGGAACTTTTGCAATATCCTCTTCACACGCTTTTTTTATTGCTTCGATACTCCCGAAATGTTTCAGAAGGATAATTTTTCGTTTTTTACCGATTCCCGGGATTCTGTCTAGTTCTGAGGCAATAATCTCTCGACTTCGCACCTTACGGTGGTATGTGATGGCAAATCGGTGTGCTTCATCGCGAATCCTTTTCAACAAAATGATACTCCTTGAGAGGCTTGGAATCGATACAATCCTGCCATCCGGATAGAATAGCTGATCACTACGCTTGGCAAGGGCAAATACAGGGACAGGAAGGTCAATTTGCTTGAGCGCTTCAAGCGCAGCATTCTGCTGGGCTTTGCCACCGTCGATCAATAATAGGTCAGGCAATTGATTTGCAGATTTTATATCATCAAGCCTTCTTGAGACTATTTCCTTAATCATGGCAAAATCATTCTGCCCGCTCACCCTTTTTATCCGGTAACGCCGATATAATTTTTTGTATGGTTTACCATCTAAGAAAGCGACCGAGGCACCGACCGCGAATTTTTCCTTTAGGTTTGATATATCAAATGCCTCAATCAAGCGCGGTGGATTTTCTAATTGAAGAATATTCTGGAGTTCAATTAGAGGGGTCGGTGTCTTTTTTGATATCACCAGGCCAGCAAGTTCAGTTTCAGCATTTCTTTCTGCCCATTTCAAGAGATTTTTTAACTCTGATTTTATCGGTATTACAAGCCTGATAGCACTCCCTTTTTCTTCAAACCATTTCTGCTGTATTTCCCAATCGCTCGGTTCTTTCGATACGATTATCTCTTCTGGCAAGAATGAGATATGGGTATAGATAAGACGGATAAAAGCCGAGATGATATTTTCTTCATTTTCATTTTTAGGGGTTGTTAAATGGTAGATTTCTTTTGAAATAAGACGGTTTTCCCTTATCCGGAAAAGACAGGCAATACAGTGAACACCACTGCGTGCAAATCCGATAACATCGCGATTCACTCCATCATTGGTAACGATTTGCTGACGCTGTGTGATCCGCCGGATGGCGAATAGTTCATCCCTTAATATTCTGGCAGCTTCAAAATTTTCTTTTTTGGCGTTGTCCCACATCTGTTCTTCAATTGCTCTGGTCAGTTCATCGGACTCGCCTTTTAAAAATTTTACTGCTTTTTTGACAAGGAACTGGTATTCTTCTTTTGTGATCTTTCTTACACAGGGAGCACTGCACCGGCCAATAAAAGCAGAAAGGCATGGCCGGTGAAGGGGTCTGGAGAAATCTTTATTGCAGGAGGCAATCTTGAAAATTTTACACAATGCATCACGGGTCTGGCGGAGGGCACGGGCACTCGTATAAGGACCGAAGATGATTGCACCATCTGGTTTTAAATTCCGGGTAAAGATTATCCTCGGGTATTCTTCCTGGACAGTAATTTTCAAATAAGGAAACTTTTTATCATCTTTTAAACGGATATTATACTTCGGTCTGTGGAGCTTAATCAGTGATTCTTCAAGGGTAAGTGCCTCGGTATCAGAATTGGTGATTATTATGTCAATGTCAGCGGAATTTTTGATTATTGATCGTATCCGCGGGTCAGGATTTTTCAAATATGAACATAAACGATTTTTTAAATTGCCTGCCTTACCAATGTATAACGGTTTATTCTTTTCGTTCTTGAATATATAAACGCCGGGCGCTGATGGTGCCTGATTAATTTTATTCTTTATTCCGCTCTCCATTATTTATCATTTAAAACCCGTTTCAGAGGAAAGCGAAAAGCCTACGCGCTCACCACCATTATCTCATCAAATAATATTGCCGGAAATGCCTTGCCAGCCATGAAGGTTGGATGGAGTTGGTTTTCAACTTCCACCACATTCTTCATCACATTATAAATATTACCTGCAATCATGGTGTTCTTAGCTCTACCGATTATTTCACCGTTCTCCACATAAAGACATGGTTCAATCCCGATCGAAAAATCCCCATTGGGAATGTTGCCGCTGTGAGCACCGAGGACACCGGCCACGATTATACCCCTGTCCATGAGCCTGATCAATTCCTTCAGGCTCTTTTCGCCTGGTTCTATGATGAGATGCTCGAGTGCTGGTACCGGTTTTAATGCTGCAAATTCACCTCCCCATGCTGCACCTTTATAACCACAACCCGTAGATTTAACGCCCATCTTGTCTGCATAGAATAGGTCATAATAAAAGTTTTTCAGAACACCTTTTTCCACAATCATCAACCTATTTGTGGAAACTCCTTCGTCATCAAAACATCGGGCAAAAGGATATGCTTCATTCAGAGGATCATCATATATCGTAAGTTTTTCACTAAAAATTTTTTCTCCAATTTTATCGACGAGTGGTGATTTTTTATGGTAAATATTATTTCCGGCGGTTCCGCTTTGCAAACGCCAGAGCAGGACATAAAGGCTTGTGGGAAGGAAGAGAACCTTCATCTTTCCATTTGGAATTTTTATCTCATTCAATCCTTTTTTATACATTTCAATCAGATCATTTAAATCTCTATCCGGAACCGGTGTATAATTTTTTGCCCTGCGAAGATAATAAAGACCACCGGCTGTATTCGGAAATACCACTTCACAGAGAACGAGATAACTGGAAAATTCATCAGTCAGTTCAGTACCCTGGCTGTTCATAATCTGGATTTTTTCAGTTCCGTATAGGATCCGAATGTCAATCTTGGCATCAAGTTTTTCTTTAAATATTCCTATGATTCTTCTGCATTCATCAACAACTTGATTATTTGTTATATTCTCTATTCCGGGATCATAGTTTCTCAGTTTTTTACTATTCTTATTTTCAGGGAAATACAGATTGGTTCTGGTACCTGCCTTTAATGAATTCAAGGCACTTTCCAGAAACAGGGCGGGATTGGTTAATGTCTTGGTATATGCAAAGCCGAGGGTGTTATCTTTGATTATACGGAGTGAGTATCCAGATTGAATCGTGCCTTCAAGTTCAGTCAGTTTTCCATTCTGGAATGTTACCTCGTGTTGAACCGATTCGTAATGGTATAACTCAGCTTGGTCTACATTCGTTTTTAATTGGTTGAATAGTTCTTTCATCAGACACCTCCGATTACGGCATTTTTCACAATGATATGGGGTGCACCATAACAGGAACGGATGTTCAGCTGCCCCTTTCCACAGCCACCAACCTCTCCGAGTTTCAAATCATTCCCTATCGCTTCAATATTGTTTAAGGTTTCATAAAGATTACCTGAGATATTTATGTCCCGTAGCATATCGGTTATTTTACCATTTCTTACCACATATCCGTACTGGGCAGCGAAGGTAAAATTTTCACCACTTGTTTGTCCACCCATGGCATCACAGAGATACAGTCCATCACCCAGCAATTCCAATAACTCTTCAAATGATTTATCACGGGGCTGAATGAATATTGTGCCCATACGAATGATCGGGGCATAGCGGTAATCTTCAGCAACACAATGTCCATTGGGTTCTTCATTGAAGGCATGTGCGGTTCGCCGGGAATGAAGACGGCCTACAAGGACACCATTTTTAAGCAACTGGACTGGTTTTGCAGCGACGCCTTCATCGTCATATTTGTAAAAGCCAAGCTGACCAGGAATCGTCGGGTCATCCACTATATTTAAAATATCATTACCCAGCCGGGCACCGATTTTCATTCTATCGCGCATCGTCGGGTTATTTTCGATCAAATCAGCCTCAGAAAAATGTCCAAACGCCTCATGGGTAAATACACCGGCGAGATTCTGATTAAGGATAACATTGTAAATACCTGCTTTAACAGGCACAGCATTTAGCAGCTTACTTGCTATCTCTGCTTTTTTCAAAAAATGCTCTTCGCGGTTACGCAATACTGCAAATCCATTACTTCCCCCAACACCAACCCGAACGGTCTGGAGGGTCTTGCCATCGCTGCTGATTATGGAACCAGCAATCCGGGTCGTAATCAATTTTTCAACAATTTCAGTTCCTTCGGTATTTACGAAACATTTTTCTCTAATGGTTTCATTATAGCTGATGTCCGTGTGAATTATATTGGGAACCTGATAGGGAATTTCATTATAGTGTCGGGTGAGTTCAATTTTTTCTTCAATCGGAATCTTTTCTGGATCTTCTTCTAAGCCCGGAAAGAATTTGTCCTTTATAACCGGAACCAGGGCAAATCCAACCGGAACTGGATCGTTCTGCGCCATAATTTCTGCATTGGATAATGCAGTCTTTAATGCCTTTTCAAAATCCTGTTCACGGGTAAATGTTGTAGAAGCGAGGGTATTTTTTTTGAGGACTCTCAAGACAAATCCATCCGCAGGACAGGAGCTTACCTCTGTAATTTCATGACCAGAAAATACAATCTTGGTTTCGGTCTTGATTTCATATCGCAAATCTGCATAATCTGCACTTATCTTGCTGAGTAAAGATTTTAATTTCTCAATCATCTTTTATCCTTTCACTACACCCAATGGCCTCATCCTGGCAACCTTCCTGGATATACCAGCACCAGCGACCGCGTCTACGACCATATCAATGTCTTTATACGCCTCAGGGACCTCTTCTCTTAAAACTTCGTTGGAAGCGCAGAGCACATATATCCCTTTCGCTTCAAGTTCTTTATCAATCCTTCTACCTCTTGTTACATCAAGCGCCTTGGTCCTTGACAGCACCCTGCCTGCGCCATGACAGGTTGAACCGAATGTCTCTTTCATCGCCTGTTCGGTACCAAGGAGGAGATAAGAGTGTGAACCCATATCTCCTGGAATTAACACCGGTTGTCCGATTTTTTTATAGACCTCAGGTATATCCCTGTGTCCGGCTGCAAACGCCCTTGTTGCACCTTTGCGATGGACGCATACTTTCTTTGTTTCACCATTTATTTTGTGTTCTTCAAATTTTGCGATGTTATGGGCAACATCATAGACCAGTTCCATTCCAAGTTCTTCTGATTTTTTGCCGAAGATCTTTTCAAATGCCTCCCTTACCCAGTGCATTATACACTGACGATTTGCCCAGGCATAATTGGCAGCGCATGCCATCTGTTCAAAATAAGATTTACCTTCGGGCGATTCAATTGGTGCACAGGCGAGCTGACGGTCAGGAATGTTTATACCGTATTTCCGCACTGCATTACCCAGAGTTTTTACATTATCATCACATATCTGATATCCAAGCCCCCTTGATCCTGTGTGAATCATTACCGTTATCTGCCCAACTTCATAAATACCCATTATCTTTGCTGATTCTGGGTCATAGATGTTTTCAACAACCTGTATTTCAAGGAAATGGTTTCCAGCGCCGAGTGTCCCTAACTGTGGTCGACCCCTTTCAATTGCCCGTTTGGAGACCTTATCCGGATTTGCACCTTTTAGCATTCCATTTTCTTCTATTTTCTCAATATCCCTTTTCCAGCCATAACCTTTTTTCAATGCCCATTGAGCACCATAAAGCATCACTTCTTTTACTTCACGATCATCAATCCTTATTTTCCCTGTGGAACCGACACCCGAAGGCACATTTTCAAAGATTGCACGTACCAGGTCTCTAAGTTTGGATTTTATTTCTTCATATTTCAAATTTGTCGTCAGAAGACGGACACCACAATTTATGTCATAACCAACCCCACCTGGTGATATAATGCCTTCTTTTACATCGAATGCAGCAACCCCACCGATTGCAAAACCATAGCCCCAGTGGATATCGGGCATGGCGAGCGAGTAGCCAACAATCCCTGGCAGGGTGGCGACATTTGCAACCTGCTCAGGTGCCTCATCTTCTTTGATTTTTTCTAACATCTCTGATGAAGCATAAATAATTCCATCGGTCCTCATCCCGGATTTGTGGCTCCGTGGAATTTTATAACGATATTCGTCAAGTTTAATCAATTCACCTTGCCACGCCATGGTGACCTCCTTATTAGCTCATGATTAAGATAAATATTTTACTTCAATTGCTTTAGATTGTCAATAATTGAATCAGTTAACTCGCTTGTTGACTTTTTTTAAATTTTATATATAATCGAATCATGCCAGGAAAAAAGAGGTCAAAATCGGTGCTCAAAAATATCCGCAAGTCGCGGCGGCGCTATTTAGAAAACTTAAAAAAGAAAAAAAATCTTAAGGCAGCGATCAAAAAAATTCGCAAGGCAAGCACGAAAGACGAGGCATTAAAATTATTTCCGGAAGTCCAGTCAATAATCGATAAGTCAGTTCAGGATGGGATAATAAAAAAGAATACCGCGGCTCGCTACAAGGCACGATTGGCTAAGTTTATTGAAACAAAACTTACATAACTCTGAAAAGATATTCTTTATATCTGCTAATCAGGGTTATATTTATATTCCTGATTGCAAATTTTTATGCACCGCCAGATTTTGAATATGGTGAGATTGCAAGAAATTTAGTCGCAAGTAAAGGTTTTAGCCGCACAATAATTCCTGAAACAGAACCAGTTCCCACATCATCCCATGCACCCCTGTATCCATTTTTTCTCGCCTTTTTTTATCAGTTTAAAAGTACTCCCCTTCTTTACTTTATTATCCAGATGATTCAGGCATTACTCTCGTTATTGACAGTCTTTGTAGTCTATAAAACTGCAAAACATCTTTTTGGACAATTCCCTGCGCGGATAATAGAAGTCTTTTGCGGGTTGTACCCTCCATTGATATACTACTCCACAAAACTTGTTCCTACCACTTTATTTTTATTCTTATTATCCTTTACAATCTATATGTTATTGGATGGCTCAGAGAGACTATTTCTGTATTATATCCTGACGGGTATACTCCTTGGTTTAACAGTACTTTGTGACCCGGTGGCACTAATTCTGTATCCTTCCGTTTTCATCTGGTTTTTGATTACGAAAAAAGTAAATTTTTTTAAAATCCTGGTAATAACAATTGTATCATTTGTAATCCTGCTTCCGTGGACGATTAGAAACTACAGGACTCACGAAAGTTTTGTACCTATCACTACCCAGTTCGGTGTCAATTTCTGGATTGGTAATAACCCTTACGCCACAGGAACTGATTATTTTAAGGTGATATCGCAAGAAAGAAGAGAATATATTTTGATGACTGAAACCCTTCCAAAAGCACTTCAGGATAGTTTGAATAGATTATCGGAGATTGAACGGAGCAATTTCTATTTTAATCGGGCGATTGATTTTATTAAAAATAATCCATTAAAGTTTTTGTTCCTTTTAGTAAAGAAGGGATATTACTATTTCTGGTTTGCTCCTTCAGAAATATACTATTCACAGGATCTTGAGCGATACCGGATATTGTACTACTTCCTGTACCTGCCGGTGCTCATTTCTGGATTTGCAGGTATATTCTTATCGATTAAAAATCATAATAGGGATGTGTCATTGATTTTAGCTGTATGCTTTTTTATCTCCGGGCTTTACATTTTTACACATGTCGGATTGATCAGGTATCGGCTACCCGTGGAATTATATTTCCTTTTCTTTGGCGGATATTTTATAAGTTCCTTTAAAAAATGAGACTTCCTGAAGACTTAGAGGCGAAGATACTTTCAGAGTTGCATTTAGATGGATTATATCAATCGGCAGCTGATTACAGAAATGAACTTGATACTCTAAGAAAGGAGATGGTTTCCCTTTCCTTCAGATTTGCCGCACATCAGCGAATGACCGAAGAGAATTATAATGCATATTTCTGTTATAATTTTCCCCAAAATTTTATGAAATCAGTGGCAGTAATGAAAAGACTATATGGGATTTTCAAAATTCCCTTAAGGGATGAATACAGAATTCTGGATATCGGTTGTGGCGAAGGGGCAGGGCTCTGGGGGCTGTGTTATTATTTGAATCTACAAAACCCGAATTGTAGATTATTTTTGACCGGTATCGATGTGAATGGCTTTCTTCTAAAACGGTGCCAGTCAATAGGAGAATGGTTTAAAGAAAAACATCCTTATACCGAGATTCTTTTAATTAATGAATCGGCAATAAAATTTCTCCAGGTTGATAAAGGGCAATATGATTTTATAATCCTTTCCAATTCCTTGGTTGAGATATCACAATCCCGAAAAATTCCGATTTCTTTTATTCAGATGTGCATGAATCATCTAAAAAAGGGTGGGTTTGTCATAATCATTGAACCTGCGTTGAAAAATCTTACCCGACGGCTCATGGAATTGCGCAAAAGTATTATCGAAAACAGGATTGGCATTATCCTTTTACCCTGCCTGCACAATGAAAAATGTCCATTACTCATCAAAATAGGGGAATGGTGCCATCAAAGCATAAAATGGCAACCACCTGATTTTATAAAAATTATCAATCAGAAATTATTTCGTAAAGTAGAATATCTCAAGTTTGCTTACCTCGTTATTACCGATGAGGTATACAAACCTTTAGTTTCGATTATTTATCCGGTGATAGGCAGGGTGGCAAAAGAAAAAGGTAGGGCGCGATGTTTTGTATGTTCAAATAATGGTGTGATTGAACTCTTAAGACTGGACAGGGATGAAAGCGCAAAAAATGAGATATTTATAGATCTTACAATGGGAGATTTCGTTGAGGTAAATGACGAGTTACGGATTAAATCATATCTTTGGAGAATAAATGACGGTACAAGTATTAAAAGGCTTGATTTTTGATTGAAATTATTTATAATAATTGATATCTCAAAAGGAGGCAAATGGCAAGACATTTCATAACTTCTGAATCAGTTACTGAGGGACATCCAGATAAAATCTGTGACCAGTCAGCAGATGCTATTCTGGATGCAATACTGGAAAAAGATCCGTTCGGTCGTGTTGCCTGTGAGGTATTGACGACAAGAGGCTTAGTCTTCGTTGCTGGTGAGATAACCACTGATTGCTATGTGGAGATACCGGATTTGATAAGGGAATTGCTGATTGAAATCGGTTACACCGATACCGATATGGGCATTGATGCCTATACTTGTGCTATTATCACTGCAATTCAGGAACAGTCAAAAGATATTGCAATGGGGGTAAATCTCGGCGGTGCCGGTGACCAAGGGATGATGTTTGGTTATGCTACAAGAGAGACTAAAGAGTTGATGCCCATGCCGATAACCCTTGCCCACAAACTGGTACGGAGGCTCGCTGAAGTGCGCAAGGCAAATATACTATCTTATTTACGACCTGATGGCAAATCCCAGGTCACAGTAGAATATGAAGACGACAAACCAATCCGGGTAGATACAATCATCCTTTCCGCCCAGCACCATCCTGATATAAAGAGCGAAAAATTACATTCAGACCTTAAGAAATATGTAATAGAAGAGGCAATCCCCCGTGAATTGATGGATGATAGGACGAAAATTCTGATCAACCCAACAGGTAGATTTGTAATCGGTGGTCCTCAGGGTGATACCGGTGTCACCGGAAGAAAGATAATGGTTGATACCTATGGTGGAGTTAGCCATCATGGCGGTGGATGCTTTTCTGGTAAGGACCCAACAAAGGTTGACCGTTCAGCTTCCTATATGGCGAGGTATGTTGCCAAGAATCTTGTTGCATCAGGGGTCTGTGATAAGGTTGAAGTTTCACTCGCTTATGCCATCGGCATCGCTGAACCAGTAGCGATAAATGTGAACACATTCGGCACAGGGAAGATTGAAGAGGATAAGATTGTGAAAATTCTAAAGAAACTCTTTGATTTTACACCCCAGGGTATTATTGATAAATTGAACTTACGCCGTCCTGTATTTAAGAAAACGGCATGTTACGGGCATTTTGGTCGTGAAGAAGAGGGGTTCACCTGGGAAATATGTGATATGGCATATGCAATAAAAAGAGAAGCCGGAATATAGAAAGTTTTACTGGATAGTTAAATCAAAAAGGGTAAAAAATGGAATATAATATAAAAGATAGAAGATTATCCAAGGACGGTTATAAAAGGATTGAATGGGCAGAAACGAAAATGCCTGTTTTAAGGCTTATTCGTGAGCGTTTTATAAAGGAGAAGCCTTTAAAAAATAAACGGATTGGATGTTGTCTACATGTTACGACCGAAACAGCGAATCTGGCAATGACGCTGAAGGCTGGAGGTGCCAAAGTCTTTTTAACCGCTTCCAATCCCCTTTCCACTCAGGATGATGTCGCAGCCGCACTCGTTGAGGAAGGTATAAGTGTCTTTGCTATTAAGGGTGAATCGCGAAGTGAATATTATCACAACATGAATCAGGTGATAAAAAATCAACCTGAGATTCTTATCGATGATGGTGCGGATTTAATATCTACTGTCCATAAGAAAAAAGTCAAAGGTATCATCGGTGGAACCGAAGAGACGACAACAGGCGTGATAAGACTGAAACAAATGGCAAAGGATAATGTCTTGCAGTTTCCGGTAATTGCGGTCAATGATTCACTCACCAAACACCTTTTTGATAATCGCTATGGAACAGGGCAGTCAACGATAGATGGTATACTAAGGGCAACGAATATTTTGATAAGTGGCTGTAACTTCGTTGTCGCTGGTTATGGCTGGTGTGGAAAAGGGCTGGCAATGAGAGCACGCGGTTGCGGTGCAAATGTTATTGTAACAGAAGTAGATCCGATAAAAGCCCTTGAAGCCCGGATGGATGGTTATCAGGTAATGCCGATGATAGAGGCTGCAAAGATTGGCGATATTTTTATCACGGTAACCGGTGATATAAATGTCATAAGAAAAGAACACATATTGAAGATGAAGGATGGCGCCATCATCGGAAATTCCGGGCATTTCGATGTGGAAATAGATAAGAATGGTTTGAAACAGATCACAAGAAGAAAACGCATGCTCCGTGAATTTTGTGAAGAGTATACATTAAAAAATGGACGGCGTATTTATCTACTGGCTGAAGGAAGACTTGTTAATCTTGCAGCTGCCGAAGGCCATCCAGCGATGGTGATGGATATGTCCTTTGCCAATCAGGCACTCGCCGTAGAATATATTCTGAAGAGTTCCGATCTTGAAAATAAGGTTTACTCGTTGCCCCTGGAGATTGATCAGGAGATTGCCCGATTGAAGTTGAAATCAATGGGGATAAAGATTGACAAACTCACCCCTGAACAGGAAAGATATCTCGCCTCCTGGGAACTGGGGACATGATTAACTAAGGAAGGCAAATCCTTCCTTCAAATGTAATTACTGCCTGACCACCAAAAGAGACACGCAACACCNCATTCTGATGAGTATAGATGTGAACATAGACCAGACCAGGCATCTGGAGTGAATAACCCTGTTCCACAATGATGCGTGTAGTTTCTTCAATCGGAACCACTTCATTCTTTACCAGATAATAACCGAGTGCAACTGCTGCAGCACCTGAAGCCGGATCTTCATTGATACCTACTGCTGGTGCAAAATGTCGCATGTGAACATTTGCCTCAGGGTCATTGGTCTCCATGGAAAAGACAATAATTCCTGTAATACCAGACCTCTGACAGTAATTCCTTGCCAGATTGAAATTCGGTTTAATATCGAGTAGCTGGATCAGGGATTTTACAGGTACTATTAATTCATTATTACCAGACTGGATTGCACTCAGGGGTAATCCGGTTGTAGAAATATCGACAGGTGAAATACCCAGAGCCCTTGCAATTTGTTTTACTTCTAAATCGACACTCAGGATATTCGGTGGGGGCAGTGAGATGGTTACACGATTGATTTTGTTGTCTTTAACCCGCAGTTCCACTGCCTGGATTCCGGATTTTGTCTTCTGCTTCAATATCGTCGTTGGTTCCTTCAGGGTAATCAATCCTTCATTTTCAATTGCATAATATGCAGCAACCGCACCATGTCCTGAGAATATAATCTCTTCTGACCTGCTGAAAAATCTCAATCTTAAATCGGATTCATCATCGCCTTTAAAAATGAATGTGGTATCGGAAAGTGGATTTAATTCGCGGGCAAGTTTTACCATCTTTTTCTCATCATAAAAAGAGTCAACTCCAATTATAACCCATGCAGGATTTCCAGCATAGGGAACAGTGGTAAACGAACATAATCTTTTCGCCTTCACCCAGTCCATTCAAACTCCCCCTTACAGTTTAGTTCTTATATTTCACACACTCCACCGCCACAGCTTTTCAAAAACTCTATATCACCAAATTCTAAGACTTGAGATCTTTTACTTTTATATCTATAAATGGTAATCCCCTTGCACCTGAGTTTATGCGCAAGGAGAAAGGCTGCACGCGTCTGTTCGAGTGTTGCATCTTCGGGCAAATTTATCGTCTTGCTCACTGCATTGTCTACGTATTTTTGAAAAACGGCCTGCATCTTAAGATGGATTTCAGGCATGATTTCATGTGCAATTGGAAATATTCTTTTTATATCATCAGGTATACCTTTGATCCTTTTCAGAGAACCTTCCCGGACAATCTCTGAGATTAAATCCGGAGAATAAAACCCTTTTGAACGTGCAATCTCTTCAAATATCGGGTTGACAACGACGATTGTGGTATCGAGTACATTCCGGAGATAGCCCACAGAAAATAGCGGTTCGATGCCCGACGATGTATCGGCGATTAAACTTATTGAGCCCGTAGGCGCAATTGATGTAACAGTTGCATTTCTCATTGGTTGAGAATTCTTAAATATCGATTTTTCAATATTCGGAAAAGAACCCCGCCTTTCACCCAGGATGCGCGAAAAGCGGCGTGCTTCATTCTGGATAAAACTTGCCAGTTCATCTGCAAAATTGAGGGCTTCATCGGAATCATAAGGGATACCCATTTTTATGAGGCAGTCTGCAAATCCCATTACACCAAGACCGATTTTTCTATTTCCTTTTGTCATTTTTTCAATTTCGGGTAGTGGATACTTATTTGCATCAATTACATTATCAAGAAAGTGGATAGCAATCTCTATAGTCTTCTTCAATTTTTCATAACTGAATCTACCATCAACAAACATCCGGGCAAGGTTTATTGAACCAAGATTACATGATTCATAAGGAAGTAACGGAACTTCACCACAGGGGTTTGTACTTTCAATATTACCCAGTTCAGGGGTGGGATTCCTGCGGTTTATTTCATCAATGAAAATCATTCCCGGATCTCCAGTCTTCCAGGCATTGAATACAATCATATCAAAGACATCCCGGGCATTGATATTCCTCACCGGTTTGTTGGTTCGGGGATTTATTAAATCATAGCCCTGATTATTTATTGCCCTGTTCATGAACTCATCAGTTACTGCTACAGAAATGTTGAAATTTTTAAGCTCTCCTTCTTTCTCTTTCGCCCGGATGAAATCTAAAATGTCAGGATGATTTATACTTAATATACCCATGTTGGCACCACGCCGCTTTCCACCCTGCTTTATTACTTCTGTAGCACAATCAAATATCTTCATGAAAGATAGTGGACCTGAAGCAATCCCCATTGTAGAACGCACCATATCACCCTTTGGTCTGATCCGGGAAAAAGAAAAACCGGTACCGCCACCGGACTGGTGTATGAGTGCAGTATTCTTAAGGGTTTCAAAGATACTCACCAGGGAATCTTCAATCGGCAGAACAAAACATGCCGAAAGCTGACCAAGGGGACAGCCCGCATTCATAAGTGTCGGTGAGTTGGGCAGAAATTCCAGGTCAGCCATTACCCGGTAAAAATCCTCCTCAGCCTTTTTTGGGTCTTCGTTATAATTTGCGTCAACTGCTGCAATCGATTTCGCTACCCTGCGGAACATTTCTGCAGGAGATTCTACGGGTTTGCCCTTACTATCCTGTAAAAGATACCTTTCACTCAACACCCGTAAACTATTGAGAGAAAGTTTTAAATGATCCTTTACACCAAGGATTGCCTTTTTGTTCCTGATTTCGGTTCTCAACTGGCGATAGACGATATACGCCCTTGCTGTGTTGAATTTGCCGTTTTTAATCAGAGTCTGTTCAACAATGTCCTGGATATCTTCAACATTCGGTTTGAATGTTCCGAACTTTTGCACAATTTCTGTAATAACCTCATCACCGATCTTTCGGGCAAGGGCGGGGTCTTCGTTTGTGGCAAGCAGTGCCTTTTCAATTGCCTGATATATCTTTTCTGGATTGAATTCAACAATTGACCCATCGCGTTTGATGATAGACTTAATCATAAATGATTATATAATATTTCATTGTTTTGTCAACAACAGGATTATTGCTGAAAAGAAAAATTGGAATTTGTGTAGTTAAAAATTGCCATGAAACTTTTAATGATTGCCACCTTCACCTTTTCCATGGCTATCGGTGTTTGCAAAACTTCCTGCATTGAAGTCATTTTTATATCTTTGAATCCACACGGATTGATCAGTTCAAAATAGCTCAAATCGTTATTTACATTGAGGGCAAAACCATGAAAACTCACCCATTTTTTGACCGCTATGCCGATTGAACAGATTTTTTTTTCTCCAATCCAGACTCCAATCATTTTTTCAATTTTTCTACCTGAAATTCCAAAATCATGTAGTGTGTTAATGATTGAGTCTTCAATCTTTTCAATAAATGGTCTTATACCTGCAAGACCCTTGTTTATATTAAATATCGGATAACCAACGAGTTGCCCAGGACCATGGAATGTTACATCTCCACCTCTCTCAACTTGGTAGAAATCAATTCCTTTTGCTTTTAATAAAGACACAGGAATTTTAATATTTTCCAGTCTACCGGATTTTCCAAGTGTTAAGACCGGGTTATGTTCAACGAGAATCAGTGTATCAGGGATTTTATCTTCAATTCTTTTTGCATGGAGAATTTTTTGAAATTCCCAGACTTCTTTATAATCTTTTAAACCAAGATCCAGAACCTCTATATAGGCCATCAGTTTATACTTTACAGAAAGTATTTAAACTAATGCTCTAAATCTGAAGCCTTACTACTACATGCCTTTAACGGTACAGGTTTTGTCGGTGGACGATAGGTCGGCTGTTTTATTTTTTCAATCGGAACACCGAGCTCACGGGAAAGGATGCGGGCGATGTGCCGTCTGCATCCTTTCCCTTGGCATAAGCCCATTGTAACCCTTAATATCCGCTTCAGTTCATCAATGGTGTTATAGCCTTCTTTAATCTTCTGGACTATCTCTTCTTCAGTAATATCCTCGCACCGGCAAATAATCTTCATGCTGCATTTTAGTCAGAAACCTCTCGTTGTCAAGATTGAAATAACAACCTAAAAACTCAAACCAATGCCCAGCCTCATTCTAAAACCAGGATTCCAGTTCAATGGATTATTGTAATAGAAAGCCCTTGCCTTTATATATTCTTCGCGTAACTCATAAGGACTGTTTATACCATCGTGATTATAATCTGCTTGAGGGGTATAATAAGCACTGGTAATGGAGATGTTTGAGAACTGACCAATACTTACAATGTAGGTTTGCCCATCGTCATCAGGTTTTCCTGTAGTACTATAAACGCGTGTGACCTGTTCAGTATTGAAAAGGTTATAGATATTTGCAAAGAGGATGAAGTTTAACTTCTGGAATGAGATTCTTTTTGAGATATTTGCATCCACATTAATATAGCCAGGCATACGTGCTGAATTGTCATCGCCGAGTTTGTTCCCTTTAAAATCGGTTGGAGTGTAGGGAAAACCAGAGTGGTAAGAGAAGATAAAATCACTCGTCAGATTGCGCAACGGCAACAGAACAAAGTTTTCGGGTATTTCAATCCCGAGCGTGGAATTTACGATGTGTCGTTCATCAAAATCAAGCCAGTAATCGACTCTTGGAATGGGATATTGACCGGTGATTGGGTCTGGCTCCTGAAGATAGATTCTGTAATAATTCTGCCAGGCTGAAGAGGCAGTCCCTTTTGCGAACTGGAGGGTATAGGAAAGATCAAAAGACCAGTAGTTCATGCGCCGTTTCTTCAGGGTCAATTCTATCCCTTTCACATTACCATAGTCAAGGTTCTGAACCTGATAATATGCATAGGGTAGTGCATCTACTCTTTGTGTCTGAATCAGGTCGTATATATCCTTGTAATAAGCAATAAATCCAAATGCAAATATGTCTGTTAATTGATTCTCATAACCCATTTCATATGAAATTGTTTTTTCAACTGTGAGATTGGGATTGCCAACTACTGAATTATACCTGCGCAGGAGTAGCCAGACGACTTCTGGTTCTGTTGAGCGATAGAGGTCATGGGAGGTTGGTGTCTGATAAAAGTGTCCATAGTTAAATCTGAATTTTGAGCGGTCCGTGATAGGAAGTGAGAATCCCATCCGTGGTGAGATTCTCAGTTTTGGTGGTGCTTCAATAACTGTGGAATCGGTTATATCACTCGGATTCCTTAACCCGCTTGCCTGGGAATCAAAATAGTCGAGCCTTATGCCGACCCTCGTTATTATACCCTGAAAGTCCATCCGGTCCTGAATATATACCGCACCTTTTATAGGATTCTTGTTATAATAATCCCAGAATGGAGTCAATGTCCACGGCAGGTTATTATCAAACCATCCTACATTCTGGAATATTGCATTCAATCCTGTTTTAAATTCATGGACTTCACCGATAGCATTGGTGTAGGAGATATTGAATTGATAATCACGATTGAAGAAATAACGCCAGAGGCGGTCATCACCTATTGTATAATAAAATCGCGTTGCACCAAATGGGTTGCGGCGGAGACTCCGTGCTGTTGCCCTTTCAAATTCTTGATAATGATATGGCATGTCAGGATCGGCGAGGGAATCTATTAAATGGGATTTTATCAAAGATTCTGGTAATCCGAGTAATTTTTGCGGGAAGTGATTCGCTTTAAATATGAAATCCTCATACCATTTTCTATTTTGCCTTTTTTCTTCTTCTAAATCGCGAACCGCATAGAATCGTGTATTCTTTGTATAACCGAATCGTGCTTCAATTATTGAACTTTTAGTAGGCATATAATTTAAAGTAATACTTGCCAGATACCCTTTTCTTAATTCAGCTGCACGACGTTCAAGATTATAAATCATGCTCAATTCACCCCAGATATCACTGTAATACCTGAACATTTCTCTTTGATAAAAACCTGAAAGTGTGATTTTGCCTTTTGCATTGGGCAATCTGTAAGACAATTTTGCCTGGGTCTTGTAGTCAAACCGCGGAGAGAAAACTTTATATTTTGCCTTCTGATGAGCATCAGTGAGATATGATTCACCAGACAAAAAGTATCTCAGTCTGGATTTGGGCAGAATACCGCCACCCAAACTTAATTCATACTGATTAAAACCGTAATTCAGACGCCTGTCATTATAGAATATTTCATCAGTCGTGTAACGAAAACTGCCGCTTGTTTTATCTCCGCCTTCCTTGGTCACAATATTTACCACCCCTGAAAGTGCTTCACCATACTCGGCATCAAATCCACCCGTTATCACACCGATCTCTTCAACTGCTTCTTTATTAACCTGAACCGACTGATGACCATAATGGGGTGTCTTGGCAAGGACACCATCTACATAATAAGCAATCTCAGTATTCCTACCACCCCTAATATGTGTACCCAGATTACTCGTTGAAACACCTGCCTGTAGTGTAATAATCTGATTGATTTCAGTTATCGGCAATTTTCTTATTTCTTCTGAAGTGGCGATATGGGTGGTCTGGGTCTGGGTTCTTATAACAATTGGTTTTTCTTCAACGACGACGACAGGTTCGAGGATAATGACACTGGGCGAAAGTCTGAAATCTACGAATGTGGTCTGGTTCGTAGTGACGACGATATTTTTTTTCGTAACTGTGTTAAAGCCAAGATACGATGCTGTGATTTCATAGGTACCTACCGGAACAAAGGGAATTATATATATACCGTGTTCATCAGTTGCTGCTCCCAGTTCGGTGTTTTCAATAACGACATTGACACCTTCCAGAGGTGTACCATCTGTTTCGTCTATCACTTTACCCTGGATTCGCCCCATGTTTGTTGCCAGACAAAAAGAGGCAAAGAGAATAAGCCCAATAAAGATCCGATTCATCTTAACCCCCTTATCATTATAAAGAATATTTAAAAAATGTTATCTGTCAAGGGGCGTTTTCAATGACTCTCTTCACTGCTTTTTATGAACTGAAAAATAAAGAATTTCATCATTTTTGGTGTCTAAGTATTGAAGGGTAAAAAAAACTATCGGCTGGACATTTTTAGTTTTAAAAAAACAGTAATATACTATTTCCCTCCATTAAAAAGGGGATTTTATAAAACATCTCAGTTGTAGGAGTAGATTTTGGTCTACAGTCTAAATTCGGAATATCAATTATATAAACCAAACAAATTTAATTTTTACAGAATAAATTCTGCCACTACAACTAAACCGAGGTTTGCTTAAAAATGAATTATCCGTAGCGTGATAACATCCTGCATGCTGAAATCCACTTTTGTCAAATGGTGGAAAAGGTGATCATTGGTCTGGAAGTCACTCTGATAAATCGGGAATGATATTATCGCTACCGGGAAATCGCTCCTACAGAAAAACCAAAAAACCATTAAACTAAAAAATGGATAGGGGTCCGCAATTTTTGTCCTTGACAGAACGTTAATTATGAATATAATATTCCAGTGTGAAACTTTCTTCTAAAATATTTTCTCTTTTTGCTTTCTGTTATTCATGCGGGTGTAGCTCAGCGGTGGAGCATCGGCTTCCCAAGCCGAGGGTCGCGGGTTCAAATCCCGTCGCCCGCTCTTATGCCAGTTTTGGATATCACAGATTATAAACTTTCCTTCTGCACATAAAAATGCATAGACTGGTCATACCCTTCATTTTGATGGCAAGTTGCGGAATATTTTCAGAAGAGAATCTTTATAAAAAAGGTATTGCGAGTTATGAAAAAAAAGAATACGAGAAGGCAATCAGGTATTTTACACTTTACTATCAAAAAGTACCTACCGGTGATTCAACACTTTTTTTTCTATATAACTGTTATTTGAAAATAAATGACCATCAATCTGCAGTAAAGATTCTTGAAGAACTGGCAAGGAGGGGACATCCTGATGAGAATATATATATCAATCTCTATCATTTTTACCAACGGAATAATTCTTATGATAAAATGATTAAGATGCTTTTGAATACCCCACCCGATGTGATGGAGAAGATCGATTTAAAATTTCCCCTTACCAGAAGACGTGTTGCTGAGCTGTTTGCTGGTATTTTTTCTTTAAAACCGGTCAGCGACCCGATAAATTTTGTGCTGGATAAAGGATTTATGAAGCCCGCACCCGATGGTAAGTTTTATGAGAATGACACGGTTAAGATTTATCATCTCATCCTTTTCCTTGATAGTTACCTTCCACCTGTTACACCTCAGAGTTACATCTATTTGAAAAATATTAAGCCCGATTCCTATCTTTATCTTCCCTGTTCGAGGCTTGTTTCACTGGGTATTCTGGAACTGGATGAGAATATTGATCCAGAGGCAAGGTGTTCATTGAGTCAGGTACTTCGTGCGATCATGAACCTGAAAAATAAAGGATATATAAAATAATGCGTTTACTTGACCGCTATTTCATAAAGGAATTTGTCCCGCCATTCTTTTTTTCCATCTTTGCGCTTACATTCATCCTCTTGATGGATCAACTTTTTCGGCTGGTAGATTTATTTGTGCGCAAAGGATTGCCCCTTGATATTGTAATCCAGGTCCTTATCTATCACTTACCCCTGATCGTTTCCTATACAACACCCATGGCGATATTAATTGCTATCGTGATGAGTTTTGGTAGATTCAGCCATGATAACGAAATACTCGCATTGAAGGCCGGTGGTATTTCATTTTTCCGAATGCTGAAAACTCCTGCAATTTTGATTTCGATAATTATGGCATTTTTGATTTTTTTTAACCATTACATTCTGCCTGAGGCAAATCATCGGGCTCGAAATATAATGTATGATGTGGCTCGTAAAAGACCTGCGGTAAGAATACAGGATGGTGTTTTCAGCAATGAGTTTCCTGGCTATACGATTTATATTGGAAAAAAGATTGAAAAGACAGGTGCGATTTATAATGTTACAATCTACGATTTAAGAAATAATATGATTATCATTGCGCCGACAGGGAATTTGTATTCTCTTGCTGAAGAAGATATTATGCAATTTGTTCTGTATAATGGTGAATTGCATCAGTTGGTAGATAATGAAAAATATCAGAGAACTAAGTTCGAGAAACAGATAATTAACCTTCCGATGAATACTGAATTTGTTAGAAAAGACCGAAAGGCACGGAGTGATGATGAATTGAATTTAGCCGGATTGCTCAATAATATAAAATCGGTCAACGACGAGATTGAAAGGATAAAAAAAGAAATACATGCAACTGGAATGGAGGCGATAAACAAGTATATTACGGGTGAGATTGAAAAAACCCGTGTTATCCGGTTTCAAATCGAACAAAAAATTTCGATACTGAACAGCAAATTGAGGAATCGTGCCCGTTATCTCATTGAGTTGAATAAAAAATTTTCCCTTGCCTTTGCCTGTCTTGTTTTTTTGATAATGGGGGCGCCGCTCGGATATCTATTTAGAAGGGGTGGAATAGCAGGATTGTTACTCGGCATCCTGTTATTCTCAGCATATTACATTCTTTTTTTAACCGGAGAAGAATTCGCAGATCGAAGAAATTTCTCTCCTTACTGGGCAATGTGGCTTCCCAATATCATTCTTATAATCCCCGGAATTGTTCTTTTACTGATTGCCGAGTATGAGCGTTTACCTTTTTTAAAAAAGGCAAAATATGAAAAAAATTTATAAATATGTTTTAAGTAGTTTTTTGCGACACCTTTTCCTTGCTCTTATCGTTCTGATTTTTATTTATATCATCATCAATCTCTTTGATAATCTTGGAAGGTATTTGTCAAGAAATATTCCTTTCCGCGACATAATAGTTTATTATCTTTATTTGATTCCTTCCTATACTGTGCTTTTGATTCCGGTAGCTGCAATCATCGGGGTATTTTTTATTTTTGGCTATATGACAAAATATCGAGAAATAATTGCCTTAAAGGCACAAGGTATGGATATAAATAATCTGTTTATATTAATCCTCATAACGGGATTATTCATATCTGTAATTACTTTTATTTTCCAGGAAACGGTTATGGTCTGGGCACAGGCCCGTTTAACAAGACACAGGACCCTTAAGATTGATAAACGACCACTACCACAGGAAACACGTCGCCATAACTTTTTTTATCATGGTGAAGATAACTGGATTTATTATATAAAAGATTTTAATCCCAGGGATTCTACCCTCAAGAATGTTATGTTATGGAAACTGGATTCCCGCAGGAGAATCGTCAAAAGGATTGATGCGTCGAGCGGGAAATTTAGCGGGTACTGGCGTTTTAACAATGCTACCGTCAGGGAATTTGACTCGCTTGATAACGAGAAAATCAGCCATTATCAGGAACTGGAACTTCCAGAATTGAAAGAAAGACCTGTAGATTTCTCACGCCAGCCCAAGCCAGTGGAAGAGATGAACTTTGTTGAGTTAATAAAATTTGTGAAAAAAAGAACACGCGCTGGAGAGGATGTAGCAAAAGAAAATGTAGAATTGAACTATCGTTTTTCATTCCCTTTTATAACCGTTATTTTATTGTTGGTCTGTTTGCCGATTTCAGTTATTCTACGCCGGGGTGGTGTGGCGATCGGCCTCGGTATAAGTATTGTCCTGGCGTTTGTTTACTGGGGATTTATCCAGTCCGCACGCGCCTATGGCTATGCAGGACTTATTCATCCCCTGCTTGCAGCATGGCTGCCCAATATCTTTTTTATCATTATCGGCATAATATCATTTTTGAGCATCCGGCGGTAGTCCCGGGTCTACAAATATCACTTCTTCACGCATCAGGATGACCATTCCCAATTTGCCCTTTTTATTTTTTTTTAAAAATTTCCGCTGGGTATAAGAGACTGCTACATTTTTTTGATTTTTTGCCTTACTGAAGAAGGCTGCAATGGCAGCAGCCTTTTCTATATCTTCTTTTCTTACACCCTGTCCTTTCTGCAGGACCGGTCTTAATATCGTATGGGCACCTTCATAGCCCCGCACGTGAAAAAAATAATCATCAGGCTTTGCAAATTTGAAAGTCAATTCCATATTCGATTGTGCATCTTTACCCACAAATACAAGTGAACCTGAATTTAAGGTAAACTGGCGAAAAGGTAAAGATTTTTTTTCTTTTTGTTTTTCAACAGTAATTTCAGGGATTTTTTTCACTAAGGTTTTTCCAGACTTCAAAGCCTCTATCTCTTCTTCCAGCTTTTTTATCCGTTCCTGAATCTTGGGAATCCCTTTTTTTAATCTTTTGTATTCCTTGAAATAATATTCAGCATTTTGCTGGGGAGTCTTTTTAGGATCAAGTTTAACTTCCATCTCCTGCTGGGTATACGGATTGAAAAGTTTTATCCGGTCCATTCCCTTTGTTATCTGCCGAAAGTTAGTGAGAATTAACTCCCCGGTGATTCTGTAAAGCTCAATTATATCCGCATCACTCACCCTTGCTTTTAATTTATCCAGAATTTTTTCCAGTTTCTCAATTCTTTTCTTTTTAACCTTTTCAGAGATTTCTTTATTCCTTTTTTCAAGATAAAAATTTACACAGTCCTTTAGCAGGGCATTCCATGAATCGTATTCTTTGATGAATGATTGTGAAAAGAGGCTTATTTTTAATGGCGAAAATGAGACGAGTTTCAATTTATAATTTTTCCCATTGATAATCTCTTTCAATTCCGACAAATTTTTTTCGGTAAGTTCTTCGGCAAGCGATTTGTCAATTCCTTCAAAATTTTTGATGAGCGATTCCTTATTTCCAAGGTGTTCTGGAGTTAAATCCCAGATAGGTAGTTTCGGATTTTTTTCCACAAAACGGGAAAACAGATCCCTTCTCCCCTTATCATGGAAAAGAGAGAAGTTCGGTCCTGCTCTGTAGAAGGATAATCTGGTCTTGGAGCAGATCTTCTGTCCAAAGGTGATTTTTTCAAGGTAGAACTCAACCACCGGTGTAAAACCGATCTGTTCTATACCTGTTATTTTCATGCCTGCCAAATTGTCATCAAAAAAATTTAATCGTTCAAAATTGCGAATTCTTTTATCAACATATAATCCTAAAACTTCAGGATAAAGGGAGATAAACAGGGAGAGCTCATCAAATTCTATCTGGAGCAATCGATTTTGGGCTGAAATGCGCTGTATGAATTTATTCACAATTTCCGGTGCTATCTCTCTCAATGCGAGGAAGAGGTATATACCGTTCATATTCCAGTCTATTCACAAATTTCAAGTGAGTCAAGTGGGTAACATTCTATCTATTCCTGTTCATACACTTCTAACAGAAAAGTAAAAGAGTCGCTATGAGTTAATACTGAAAATGTTCATTCATCATGCCATTTATTGATAAACTTTTCAGAAAATTTTTTAAATAAAGGAGATGACATATTGATTTTAAAAATTAACTTTATTTCTTTATTCCGATTGACCGCAATCTCCACAATGGGTAAGAATTGTAAAAAATTAAAACACATTTTCGTTTCGAGAGATAAAGCTATGCCAATACTGTAGATGGCATTGGTCTGTGACAGGATTGCATAATCAAAAAAGAGTGTTCCAAAAAGGTCCTCAAAATAGATATTAGGATTCCATAGACCCTTTCTCACGCCAAATAATTTATGGGAACACTCTGTACTGAGAATTAAGGCTTTTTGAGTGTAAATGGATTCATACCCACGAATTGAAACTACTGGAGTATCTGGATTCTGAGGGTCGTAGAGACCACTCAACTGGCTTTTGAATTGGCCATTTAAAATAATTCTATTGAAACCTATCTTACCCCTGATACCAGTGCGATTTATTGATGAGTTTAAAGCGAGCCTTTCTATGGGGATAGAGAAATTGCCGTGAAAGAATGAATATGGTATCCTTGCATTAAGAGAAATTTCTGGTGAGATTTCTTTTCTGGTGAAGCTTGCAAAAGAAGAAAACTGAATACCGGTCGTTATCTGTGATATTCCATAATTCAAGCTATAAAATACAGGATAGGAAGAGGAGATATTGATACTGTTGTTGAAATTATAAAAAAGGTCAATAGTGAGAGGGCTGAGGAATCTGGATTCGAAACCGGTGATCACAAGAGGCTTTTTATTCAAACAGTCATATCCAAATAAGCCCACATAGAAATTCTCAGCAGTAGCATCCGCACCGGCTATAACCGCAGTATAATACCAATTTTTAAGCGTGGGATCGACCGGCAGGAAAACGGGTAAGCGGACTGATGGATAGAGCGTCTTTAAAATATCTAAATAATTGCCGTGTTTTATTTCTATATCAAGCGAATCTAAATCTGGTTTCGGTGCAGGATTATAATTCTCTAATATATATTCTACTGCCTGGTACTTAACCTCGTATATATCAAAGCCATCTATATTCAAACCGCTGAATATCAAGGTGCTATCACGGAATATAAAAGAATTAACAAATCCAGAATTTAAATAACGGAAAACCTGATGAGGCATATCAAGGTTAACAGAATAAACATAATGCTGTCCATCGTAATTTGCAACAAAGCCGAGCTGACTTTTGTCAATAAAATAAAGAGAACCTTCATTCCATGGAGTATTGGTGATGGGATAAAGATTACCACTCTCAAGGTCAAGAATATATAAATCTGTGTTTTCAAATTGTTTTTTTGCCGAGACTACAAACCATTTCCCATCTGTTTCAATATCATTTATCAGATAATCTACTTTCAGGAGCTTTTTTCTAAATTCAGGTGTATATAGCCAGATTTCTGAACCGAATCCATCTGTTATATTCTTAACATAAATAATCACGGAGTCGCTCAGAACACAAAAGGTTCTGATATCATCTTTTAGTAAAACTTCTGATTTTTTATCGTTTAGGTTTATTCTCTTTAAAACCGATGTGATTCCAAAACCGTTTAAATATACATTTTTTGCACGTTTGATTTCTGCAGTGCAGTAATACAGATTGTCTTTGTGTAACCTCATTTTTGTCGTCAGCCAGCTGTTGATCGTTGCAAATATCTTTTCTTTTCTTTGCACCAGATCATATTCCATTATATGCACGAGCATCTCATGTGAAAAACAGTTGACCTTTAGCGGTTTTGCACGTACATAGTAAATTTTGTCCTTGTGACTCACCATTGAATATATGTACCAGGCATCTGCGGTCAATCTTTTACTTTCGCATTTCCACTTATCTTTTTTGCATTTCAAATATTTACGCCAGTGTGAAAATAATGCTGGAAATGTCTGTCCATAGACTGCCTTTGCTGCCCGGTCCAATCCTATCGCGGGAAAGAACAAAGAAAGAGGTGCCAGTGGATATGAACCATAAACATTGAAAAGCCGGGCGAATTTCTCATCACCATATTTAAAGGCGAGAAATTCAAAAAACTCACCACCATATAGATAAATTTTGCCAGAGGGAAACGAAAACGGTTCGTTGGTCGCTTCTGTAATCGCTGGTATCCTGCCATCATCTACCCTTAATCTGAGATAAGCGTCAAAAAAACCATCATTCAGTCTACCTTCATAGGGAGAGATCTGAGATTCTGTGTAGACTGTGATTCCTTCAATGAGCCAGCCTGGTGAATACATATTGGATTGAAAGAACGAACCAAAAATACCGGTAAATACTCCTGATATGCCGTTTGTTCTGGACATATGGCTGATGTGGGTAAACTCATGAATACCAACGAGTCTGAACCAGTCTTCTATTCCTTCAAGATAATAATCAAAATTGGGTGGATTGGTGAAGATATGGATGTTATAGAAAAATGGGTCAGCATAGCCATTGCTCAGGATTCCGGTATCTTCAATTACTACCGGGACTCTCCTGGGATTGTTGCCGGTGATATTAACAACATACGCCCTGTAGTATTCAAGACTTTTACATGTGTGGAGCGCTTCATATTCATAACCTGGTTTATAGATGATAGTAAAATTTCCGGTCTTTAGTACCTTCCAGTCAAACCAGGTAATGACGAGCAAAAAAATAGGTACCACAAAATATTATAGCCAAAATATGTTTAGATTTCAACGGATAAAAACCATGAGCGATTCTATATGGTAGGTCTGGGGAAACATATCAAAGAGGTAAAGTTTTTTTATTCGGTATCCATTCTTCAATATCAACTGTGCATCACGGGCAAGGGTAGCAGGATTGCAGGAGAGATAGATAATTTTCTTTATATTCATTCTGGGTAAATGTTTTATCACTCCTTCTCCGGTCCCTTTTCGGGGCGGATCCAGAATCAATGTATCACACCTTTCTAATGAATCTATTTTATCTTCTGCCTTCCCAGCAATAAACTCTATATTGCTGATATTATTCAATTGCGCATTTTTGATTCCCTCAAGGACTGAGGTAGTATTCTCTTCGATTGCTGTCACATGGTTACACAGATGAGCAACACAGATACCTATGGCACCAACACCGGCATACAGGTCTATAATCCTTGAACCTTCAATTTCTTTTCTTATCCGTTCAATTGCCATTTCAAAGACCGGAATATTTACCTGAAAAAATGATGTTGGTCCTATTTGAAAGGTTTTATCAAACAGCCTTTCTTCATAAAACTCCCTGCCTTCGAGGAGTTTGTTTTCATCACCTAAAATTCTATTCGTTTTTTTATCATTTATATTCTGACTTATTCCAACTATATCATGAAATTTATTCATCAAACCTTTGTAAATTTTTCCGGGAATGAATCTTTCTTTAGTGACGAATGTGATGAATATCTGACCGGTATTGGTACCCCGGCGGATTATAATATGTCTCAGGTTGCCTTGGTGTCTTATTTCGTCATAAATCTCAATCCCCGAATCTTTTATTCGTTCCTTCAGAACAAAAACGATTTCATTTATTTCTTTTTGATTTATATAGCAGTATTCATGGGGCACAACTTCATGGGTTCCTTTTTTAAAATATCCAACTTTCAAATCCTTGTTTCTTTGAACGGGTAACTGGGCACGATTCCGGTAATTCCAGGGATTGTGATAAAAGACTTCGATTTCATTCAATTCAATCTTTCCGATGCGTCGCAGGGTATCAATGAGAATATTTTTCTTTAATTCTAATTGCGCAGGATAATCAATATGCTGCATCTGACAGCCACCACAAATCTTAAAGACGGGACAGCAAGGTTCAATCCGCACCGGTGAAGGTCTGGATATTTCGAGATAGCGCATTAAATTGTAATCTGATTTTTCTTTTATGATTTCGGCTTTGATTTCTTCACCAGGAATGACAAAATCCACAAAACAGACTTTACCATTTAGGTATGCAATTCCCTGGGCACCGAGATTCATCTTCTCAATCTTTAATTCAAAGATTTTTGCCACGGACAGTATTATATATGGGTACTGACTTTTTAAGTAAATTTTTCTTTATACCCATCACGCGCTGGACTTGATCAATATTATATCACCATCCTGAACGATATATTCCTTTCCTTCAATTCTTGTCAGTCCCTGCTCCTGGGCACGGGTAAAACTCAATGTCTTCAATAAATCCTCGTATTTTAGGATTTCAGCTTTGATAAATCCTTCTTTTAAGTCAGAATGGATCTTGCCGGCAGCTTCAATTACAGTAGTTCCTGATTTTATTATCCAGGCACGGGATTCTTCACCTTTTATCGTGAAAAATGTAATGATTGACAATTCCTGAAGGCATAATTTTAAGAGTCCTGAAAGTCCTCCTGTTTCCAGCCCGGCTTCTTTTCTGAATTCCATTTTTTCCTCTTCACTGAAATCTTTTATATCTTCTTCAAGTTTTACCGAAATTCGGTAACCAGGGAATGTCGTTTTGAACTTTCCATCTTCATCTAAATTCAGCACAACGATTTCAGGTATTGTGGTGAGCAGTGGTAAGTCATTTATCTTTTCCTGCGGTCTTATTCCTTTTTCGAGGGACGATTTTATCCTCGTTAATATTTCAAACTCTTCCCGTGATTCAAATTTCTTTTTTATCTTCTCCAGTCTCCGTTCCACAATTTCTAAATCAGCGAGGAATAATTCACTGCGCACAACTTCGTAATCCTTTTCTGGATTGAAGTCGGTGTCAGTATGGGGAATATCAGGGTCAGGAAAACATCTTAAAACATGGAGTACAAGATTGACATCCCTTATGTGTGATAAAAATTTATTACCGAGCCCCTCACCTTTTGAGGCACCTTTTATCAACCCCGCGATATCGACGAAGTCAACATGGGCATAGGTCTTTTTTGGTGATTTTATTATTTCAACGATCCGGTCCAGCCGTTCATCAGGGATTATCACGACACCTACATTCCTTTCAATCGTTGTGAAAGGAAATTTTGCCACCTGGGCATTCGCACGGGTCAAAAGATTAAAAAGGCTCGTTTTACCAACATTCGGCAAACCGATTATCCCGACCTTCATGATTTAACAAATCCGCGGCAGTCCTTCGGCTTCAAGTTGCAGGACCGGACGCATTCCGCCGATGATGGTTTTCAACCATACACCGGATAACTTATCTGTCACTTCTCCTATGATTCTGGCATTCCGGGACAGGGAAAATTTTTTCAGGAAGTGTAAAAACCTTTCAGAATCAGCACTATTTAATATGGCAATAAATTTACCCTCGTTGGCGATGTATAATGGGTCAAGCCCGAGGATTTCACAGGCACCTTTCACTGCTGGTTTAATCGGCACCCACTCTTCATGTATGAGAATTCCAAGCCGGGTACCATCGATCGCTTCATTCAATGCTGATGCCACACCACCCCGCGTGGGGTCGCGCATGAAGTGGATATCAAATTCTTCTGTAAAGATTCTGTTCGTAACGAGATTTAGTGGGGCACAATCGCTTGTCAAATCTCCCTTCAGATTTAGATTAAGACGCTCATTCATGATTGTAATTCCATGGTCACCGATTGTTCCGCTAATAATGACCTTATCACCTGGCTTGATATATTCCTTATTCAATATTTTCTTTATCCTTCCGATTCCGGAAGTTGTGATAAACAATTTGTCAGCCTTGCCCTTTTCCACAACCTTTGTATCACCACAAACAATACGGACTCCAGCCTTTTTTGCAGTCGTTGATGCTGATTTGATAATTCTTTCCAGTTCGTAAAGGCTGAATCCTTCTTCAATAATGAGTGAGAAAGATATAAATTGGGGGATGGCACCTTTCATTGCGAGGTCGTTGATCGTTCCGCAGATTGCCAGTTTACCGATATCACCACCCGGAAAAAATATCGGATTCACGACATAGGAATCAGTGGTGAAGGCAAGGTTCTTGCTATTAACTGCCAGCTCTGCAGAATCCTCAAGCCTTTTTAATATGGGGTCAGAAAAATATTTAAGGATAAGCTCTTTTATCAATCTCCAAGATAACAATCCACCTGAACCATGGCTCAGGGTAATGATTTTTTGCTCCATGATTGATTATACCCATAAATTTCAGGCAATCAACAATTTTGTACATTTCTTATTGCAAACAGAAAGTTCTAACTTTTTGGATCTTTATTTTACTTAAAAATTATAATTTGAACCACAACCCAATTTTTTGACTTTTTTGTTTTCTTTTTTTATGGCATTCCTTGTATCAATTATCAACTTTGAATATTTCAAGATTTTGTTATAATCATATGCTGAATGGTCAGTGAGTATCACGACTGCATCATACTCTTTTAATCTTTGAAAATTCAATTTTACTGATTTTATCCTTTTACCATTATGTTCAAAATAGGGAACGTGTGGGTCATTATATTCCAGTTTTGCAACTTTATCTTTTATTATCTGATAAACCCTAATTGCCGGTGAATCCCGCAAATCTGAAATATCTTTTTTGAATGCCATACCCAGAAGGAGCACCTTTGCCTTTGCCGGGCAAACACCGGACTTGCTCAGTTCTTCAATTGTCTTATTCACCACAAAATATGGCATCTCTTCGTTTATCCGGGCCGAAAGTTCTATGAATACGGTATGGAAATCATATTCTCTAGCTTTATAGGAAAGATAATAGGGGTCGACCGGAATACAATGGCCACCAACACCGGGACCCGGATAAAAAGGCATAAAACCAAATGGTTTGGTCTTAGCAGCTTCAATCACTTCCCAAATGTTGATGTTGCCCATTCGTTCGCAGAGCTGGGCAAATTCATTCACCAGGGCGATGTTTACATTTCGAAAAGTATTTTCAAGTAACTTTGTCATTTCGGCTGTGCGTGCTGATGATACAGGTACTACCTGATTAACAAATTTTTTATAGAATTCTGCTGTTATCTCGGTGCATTTTTTGGTGATACCCCCTACGACTGCCGGAGTATTGGCTATGCCAAATTTTTTATTACCCGGGTCAATCCTTTCCGGACAGAAGGCAAGATAGAAATCCCTACCCACCTTAAGCCCGCTTCTCTCAAGGATAGGGAGAACTATTTTTTCTGTGGTTTCTGGAAAGGTGGTGCTCTTCAGTATTACAAGGTGGTCTTTACGAAGGATTTTTGCTATGTTTTCTGAACTATTTATTATCGGGTTTAAATCAGGCTCTTTGTTGACATTTACCGGTGTGGGAACACAGATCATTATTATGTCCACATCCTTTAGAATCCTGTAATCGGTTGTTGCCCGTATCATTTTTTGTTTGACAAATTTTGCGAGTTCTTCCTCGGGGACATCGTCAATAAATGAAATTCCACTATTTATTTTATCAACACGTTCTTTATCGATATCTATACCAATAGTTTTAAAACCACAGCGGCATAGTTCAAGGGCTAATGGAAGACCGACATAACCCATACCGATTATGCCCACCTTTGCTTTTTTCGTTTTTATCAATTTTTTCAGCATGCCACTCCTTGGAAGATGATTATACATAAAATTTAATTTCAGTCAAGTTTAATTAATTCTGAGTCCTCATCACTTTTTAATATCCAAGTGGAGTGTTTTTAAATTAGATCGATTAATTATATGCGATTAAAAGATGAGAAACAAAAACATCTTTATTACCTTTGCCTTACCATCCTATTTTGCTGGATGGCTCCTCCGCTTCAAAGACGATGAAAAAGTGAGGAGGACTCAGAACTTTCCACCCTTGACAGATTTCAAATTACAGATATATATTATGTAAAGTATAATGGCCCCGCTACCTCAATGAGGTAGATTAAAAATAAAAATCATAATTATCTACTGATTAGCCGGCGCCATTATACCTTTTTGCTTTTAATAAGGAGA
>JAOAFX010000099.1 GCA_026416055.1 Caldifarciminota bacterium | reverse complement strand
AGACAGCTGGCAACTGCGCGCATTTCACGCAGCACAATGGGGACGTAGGTGTCCGAACTGATAAAGCCAAATGCTTCCTCTTTGAAAACATAGAGGACTTCCTCTGAACCGGACACAAAACTGTAAATGTTGTTGATACGATAATTGTGCGTGCCCGTTCCAGTAATAATATTCTGGTCTATGATGATGGATTGATTATGACGAAGTGTCTGGGTGGTGTTTGGGGTTTGAGTATAGAACAAGACCAAACCAATCAGATTGAGGTGGGCAGGAGTGTGAGTTATCCTTTGCGTGCGGTTTTACAGGCAACCCTTTCTGATTATGTTAATATAAAAGGTAGTGGTGCTATTGACGGCTGGCGGGTTGATCTTTTAGATAAGGGTGGTAATTTACTAAAGGACAACAATCAGGATGGTGAGATTGATTTAGATATTGTAAGTCCAAATATCCCCTGTGATTTTATAGTGCGTATCAGTGCGCCAGCGGAGTTTGCCTTTTCGGGTTTATTGGATACCTTGATTTACTTTGATTTAATTATTTATGGTGAGTGTAGCATGTATAAAAGTATAAGGGATAGCGCAATAATCAGGACGATACTGGTGCCACCATTTGAAGTGCATAATTTCCGTAATCCATTTAAGGACCGAACCCAATTTGTATTTAGTTTGCCCAAGTCAGGCAGGGTTAATTTAGAGGTTTATACGCGTGCTGGTGAGCTGGTACGCAGGTTGATAACGAAACAACATTATGATTTTGGAATTCATTACTATCCCTGGGATGGCAGGAATGATAGTGGGCAGAGATTGGCGCCTGGGGTATACATATATGTTTTTGATTTTTATGCGGATGATGGTGAGCACAGGACTGTTAAGAAAAAGGCAATGATAATAAAATGAAATGCGCAAATTATCTGAAGATTAAATGGGGATTATGGGTATAATCGTTTTTCTATTTTCTGTATTTTCTCAAAGCGACATTGGTACTACCATGTATCCATTGTTAAAGATTTGTGTGGGACCAAGACCTGTAGCAATGGGTGAGACATTTGTCGGTCTTGCTGATGATATCACTTCGCTTTACTGGAATCCAGCGGGGCTTTCAGGTATAAAAGATTTGCGATTTTTTGTTTCTCATCATGAATGGTTCCAGGATATAAGGGACGAGTTTATTATCTTTGGCATGCCTGGTCTTGGAGGCTACATGACGATGAGTGGAGTATATTCTTCAAATAAAGATGTTGAGATATGGGATGAGAATAATAATTCACTTGGAACCGGGAATACCTGGAGTGGAATTTTCACAATTGGTTATGGAAGAAATTTAAGAGAAAGGCTTTGCTATGGTCTGGCGATAAAAACAATGGTTGAAGACCTTTATGAACAGAGTTTTTATGATTTTGCATTTGATATCGGCGGGAAAATAATTCTCAAAAAAGACATGCAATTTGGCTGTTCAATAAAAAATTTGAGTTATAACACGGATATTCCTTCAGAAATAAAAATTGGTTGTGCTTATCAGAAAATCAAAAATTTAAATATTTTGCTTGATTTAAATTTGCCAATGGACAATATAGTCCGTGCAAATTTTGGTTTTGAGTATAATCTGAATCCGATATTTTCATTGCGTGGGGGATGGCGCAGCGGACCATATCACATCTCTGAACTTGGCTTTTTATCGGGATTTACATCTGGATTTGGCATAAAATATTCGGGCATAGTATTTGATTATGCATTTGTGCCTTATGGTAAATTAGGACTTACGCACAGATTGAGTGTGAGCAGCAGTTTAGGAATTGGCAAACCCACAAATTTACTTAGGATATCAGTCATTGATGGTGACACAAGAGAGCCTTTAATAGCAAATATCAACCTTGCAGGCATAAAACAAGGAAGTTTTCAGACTGATAAATCCGGGAAGATTGAATTCAAGAATATAGGTTCAGGTGGATTAATTATTAGTGCATTCGTTGCTGGTTATCCCCAAATTATGGATTCTATTTTTGTTGAACCCGAGGGTAAAACCGAAAAAATAATCATTCTTTTTAAAACAAAATTTGGAATACTAAGGGGGATGGTTTTTGATGCAGTTACAAAAAAACCTATTGGTGCAACCATTTTATATAAGGGTAATGCATACGGCATTGTTGACAACGATTCTGTTTCAGGTTCATTTGTATTGCGCAACCTGCCTGCTGGAGTTTATTTTCTCACAGTATCAGGCAAAGACTCAAGATATATTGCCCAGACTTGTTCGCTGACGATAGAACCCGGAAAATTAACTGAAAAAGAAATCTATTTGATTAAAAAGCGAGAAAAAATTGTTTTAAAAGGCATTAATTTTGATACCGGCAAGGCAGATTTGAAACCTGAATTTCTGCCATTCCTTGATGAGGCAGGAAAGATTTTGCTTGATAATCCTGATATAAAAGTGGAGTTGAGTGGGCATACAGACCCAAGGGAGATAAATACTGCAGAGTTCCCATCAAACTGGGAATTGTCTTTTGCCCGTGCTGAAGCGGTTAGAAAATATTTGATTGAGAAATTCAATATCGCACCAGAGCGTCTAATTGCCCGTGGTTATGCTGATACCCAGCCGATAGCACCAAATGATACAGAAGAAGGAATGGCAAAGAACCGAAGGACTGAGTTCAGAATTCTGGAAGAGTAAAAGGTAAAAAGTGAGGAAAGAAACCAACACGTTTTCAACATGTAGAAAAATTTGATTTCTAAGTTTTTTATTTTATAAAAATGATTTTTTTAATCTCTTTTCTACCTTCAACGGAAAGTTGAATAAAATAAACTCCGCTTGGCACGCGGCGGCCAGAATTGTCATCACCAAACCAGGTGATAACTGACACTTGATGCAAGTTATTTGATGCTGGATTAAACGATTTTACAAGTCGCCCGCAAGCATCGTATATTTCAAGTTTGATCTTATCCAATTCACCATCCTGTATTTTATATCTTATATTCAATCTGCTTCTGAATGGATTTGGAGAGGCTTCTAATTTTATCTCTTGCATCGATGATTCTACTACAACCTCTTCAACAGATGTTTTATACTCAACACTTACATCATCAATATAAAATCCCTCACCGACATTTCCGTCGTTATCGCTTATGAAAGAGATGCGTATCTGGATTGTATCACCTGAAGAGTACTTATCAAGTAGATATTTTTCACAGAACCAGTCACTATTAATAGGTCTGCTTCGTAATGCCCCGCCTGTTCCAATAAAGTCGAGGGTGTCGGCTTCGTTATTATGCATAACAATGACATAGATTCCATCGCTGCCATAAATTGGTACACTGAACCAGCGATGGAATTTCAGGATAGAATTTTTATGGATCATAAAAGGAATGGTCTGGATATAGCAATTCATATTATTGATATACCTTCCACTATTTTCTTCACCACAATACCAGGAATGTCTCTCGGAAAAATAGCGCCTTTGTGATATATGCCAGAGATTGTTCACCCCGCCGGTTGTCCAGAGGGCTGTGCCTGATTCCATGTCATCAGAAAAACCGACTTCACCAACAAGGACAAATATTGTGTCAATAAAGACAAATCCTTCTGAATGAATTGTCAATAAAAATCTGGCAATATATGAAGGCGGGCAGAAAGGACTGAGGTATATAACAAAAGGTGTACCAGCATATTTTATTGTTTCGGGCTCGATTTCTCCATACCTGACAGTATCAATAAGGACAAATCCATAAGGGTCGATTGAATATAAAGATGCTCTAACTGAATGGCCGATACCATAACCTGAGTTATTCAGATGCACGAATAATGATTCAACCTGACCGGGCAATACCGGAGGGGTTCTGATATCGGTTTGCGCTATCTCCAGCACGGGTGTTCCAACAAGTATATTCGGCAAAAAATTAAGTGTATCATCATTAAAAACAATCTTCAGATTGAAATCGATACAGTCGCCATTGCGGACAAAATCTTTTATCCTTATGGCAAAGGCATTGTCTATGATAAGTGAGTCCCCGATGGGTAGGTAGTCAACAAACGCAAGACTATCAAGAATTATTGCCGTGGTATCGACCGTTGAAATCTTCAGGTGGATATTAAATGCATTATTATTTCCGCAGTTGATTATCTTTACAGGAAGCAGGATATTCTCACCAGGATTTGCAATCCGGTCATTATTTCCAAAGATATCGTTTATACTCCAGCCACCATAATTGACATAAGCGCCATCCATAACCGGGATTGTTAATTCAAGGGGCAGATGATTGAGAGCAGTGATGGTGAGGTCAAAATTTCCCGGTGTTACCGCTTCGGTTTTTAAAAATATTGAACCGCTCGCATCAGTATAACCAGAGGAATATGATTCGTTTCCCTTCATCAGGCAGACAAGGGCATTTTTTACAGGTAGATTCGTATTTTTATTCTTTACAGTTATCAATATTCTTGCTCCACCTGAAGGAATATAAGCAGGGTATGATGCAATGAGGGAATCAGGGATTTTTGTCCATACAGGCAATTCCGGGTCACCCAAAAGATTTATTTGATACTGATGCCATCTGTAGACATTTTCTTCTCTTGAATACGGAATAAAGTGTGCCTTTGCCATTGCCAGCGCAATGCCAAGATTGAAATTATTCTCTCTAAATAATGAATGAAAAAACCTTGAATCAAAACGGTCTGAGTAGCCGAAACCGGGATTACCGGGTGAACCCCAGCCATAACTTGAATTGCCGATGTATGCAACACCACCACCACGGGGGCTATTTACAAATGATTCTGCTACTGAGGCAGAATCAAAGGCAGCGGTCCAGCAGCCGATAGAGTAAAGTATTCCATACTTTGGTGCATTTGTGATTGTATCAAAATCAGTGTTGTATATCCTGTGGGGCCAGCCACCAACCGAAATAAGATTTATCCAGCCATGTCCATCATGATTTATCAAATTCTGACCCTGCCTTATTGCCTGCATCACTGTTTCTTTTGTTTGATTGCCAAGACTCTGATACAATTTTGTCAGCTCAAAATGGCCAGGAAACGATTCATTACCGATTTTATTTTTATGAACTGCCTGGTCAGTGTACGGTTCCTGCCATAAGATTTCAGCAGTAAAGAGTGCATTATCAAGATATCCGACTGGTGGATTTTTTTCATAGGTGAGGACCTTTTCTACAAATCTTCGGGCTTCATCGATTGTATTTACCGGTGCCCTGCCGACAATTAAATCAGGGTACAGGTCAATGCTGTCTTCAATCTCACCATAACTCCGGTCATTGTCCATGTCCCATGTTCCCTGCAAATCAGCATAATAAAGATCGCAGGGCATTGTATCTTCCCTGCCCGGATAAAAATTGGCACTGCAGGTCATTGCATAGGCAAATCGGCACGGTATATCTGTCTCTTATACACATCT
>JAOAFX010000098.1 GCA_026416055.1 Caldifarciminota bacterium | reverse complement strand
ATTCATATCCGTAATCTTGTAGATATTACCATTTATGACTATTTTATATCTATCCTTTTCTTTTTCTAAATTAATTGTATAAATATTATTATGATATTTTAATCTAATTTCCATATTTCAAAAATTCATTTGCAGAGTAAACTCTGCCTCTACAATCATCTATACATAATGTAGCGTCCAGATCTATCTGGACGAATGAATTATTATCCGTCCATTTGAAAATGGGCACTAAATCAAAATTATTTTTCAGGTATTTTATCCCTGACATATTTCCCATTTTCCTATCTCCAGCCAGGGATTTGATTCTGTAGCAACCTTATGTGTCTCCACAAGCCGAACCTCTTTCCTGTTCAAACTCTGCAAGGCAGCAGCAATAAGTGCGATATCAATCTTTTCATACTTTGGCAAAAGCGACTGCAAATTCTCATCAATGAAATGGGTATGGAGTTCCCCATTTAAAATTGTGGAGTCTCTATTATCCTTTTCAAGAATGGAATGTTTGTTTTTATTCCTAATATCACGTAGTTTTTCAAAGCGTTAATTGTGCGGGCGATTGTATCCTTTCGTGATTCAGACCATACAATTAATTTAGATAAAATTGGGTCATAATGGGGTGGAACATTCCAACCTGAAAAAATTCCTGAATCCACTCTTATTCCCGGCCCCTGTGGTTCCTGAACAAATAAAATCTTTCCAGGTGAAGGCATGAAATTATTATCTGGGTCTTCAGCATAGATTCTTGTTTCAATTGCGTGCCCGCGCTGTTTAACATCTTCTTGCTTTATATCTAACTCTTCTCCAGCAGCAATCATAATCTGGCGTTTGACGATGTCATACCCGGTGACCATCTCAGTAATTGGATGTTCAACCTGGACGCGGGCATTTACTTCAAGGAAATAAAAATTCTTATCCTGGTCTAAGAGAAACTCTACGGTTCCTGCATTTACATATTCTGCGGCAGCAATTATTCTCTTTGCAGTTTCGCCCATTCTCTCACGCAATTCCGGGGTCAGTGCTGGTGAAGGAGTTTCTTCAATTATTTTTTGGTGCCTTCGCTGGATAGAACATTCTCTTTCACATAGGTGGACAACATTTCCATATTTATCACGCAGAACCTGAAACTCAATATGCCGTGGCTTCTCAATATATTTTTCAATATAGACCGATTCATCACCAAATGCACTCTTTGCCTCACGCCTGCTCAATTCAATGGTCTCCTTTAATTCTTTTTCAGTCGAAGCAATATGCATTCCTTTTCCGCCACCGCCGAGTGCCGCTTTGACAATGACCGGATAACCAACCTGCTGTGCTACCAGTAAATATTCGCTTATTTCAGCCGAAGAAATTTCCATTCCCGGAATAATCGGTGCATTAATTTTTTTGGCAGTTATGCGCGAGGCAACCTTATCTCCAACAAGGGCAAGTGCTTTTGATGATGGTCCAATAAAAATAATGCCATTTTCTTCGCATGCCTTTGCAAATGCCGGATTTTCAGCTAAAAATCCATAACCGGGATGGATTGCTTCAACATCGGTTCTTTTTGCTGCATCAATGATTGCTGGAATGTTCAAATAACTTGCAAGAGGCGCAGGCTCACCAATACACACTGCTTCATCGCAGTAATGCAAATGCAAAGATTCTTTATCAACAGTAGAATAGACACCAACAGTCTTTATCCCCATTTCCCTGCATGCCCGAGCAACCCTTATTGCAATCTCACCACGATTGGCAATTAGAATCTTTTTAAACATTTTTAATCTCTGATTTAATTTTTTTGAGCAATTCACTTACACTTAATTCACAAGCCCATTTATTTAAATATTCCCAGTCTAATTTTTTCTTTTGAATTTTAGCAATGCCTGACGCATCATTAAATTGTATTTCTAAACTATCTGCCTTTGACCACTCAAGTTTTGCCAAAATAGTATCTTCTGGAGATAAAAACCAGCACTTTAATCCAATAAATTCTATCTGCTGCTTCCTTTGAAACTCAACCTTGCTGAAATTCCGATTTTTGATTGGTATAATATCAAACTTGAATCCTGTTTTATAATGAATAATATCAAAAACTTTTTGCTTATCAATAATATCGAGTGCGGACTCGTATTCGATATAGAAATTCTTGCGTATTTGGCTTAAAAATTTTTCAAGTGCATTTGTAGATACAATATCTGTATCAAATGTTGCCCTTGGAACACCGTGAAGGTTGCTTGCAAAAGAACCAGTAATCATATATTCAATACCACATTTTTTAAATAGGTTCAATACTCCTTGTAGTATCTCTTTCGTTAGCATTTATGATAAATCTTTTCATATAATTCATTACCCAGGATTATCCTTTCAATCGCATTCTCAATTTCTATATCATTATACTCAGGATATCTTTGTCTAATACCTGTTCTTATCAACTCAATGGCGGTTCGAGTTAAATCAAGAGCCATTTCAAGTCTAACCACACCTGGTATTTCTTTGAAACTGCTAATTTGTTTATCTTCAGATTTATTATTCGCATCCCTTAGTCTGTGTTCACCCATTTTGGTTTTCTTTTTTCCAGAAATGCGGACATACCTTCCTGGGCTTCATCAGAAATACGCAATCTGGCAATCATTTCTGCGGTGTATTTTTTGAACTCATCAACTGACATCTGAGGAACATTTCTTAAAAGTTCCTTGCATTTTTTAATTGCCTCTGGACCGCTTGAGAGTAATTGTTCAACAAGTCCTTCAACTGCTTTATCAAGACAATCAGGTGGAACTATAACATTAACAAGTCCTGCATTTAAGGCTTTTTCTGCAGACATCCTTTCACCGGTTAAGAAGAATTCACGGCATCTCCCCTCTCCACATCTTTTCACCACATACGGAGATATACAGGCAGGAATCAAACCTAACTTTACTTCACTGAAACTGAATTTTGCATCAGTCGTTGCAATTGCAATATCGCATACTGCGACAAGTCCAACACCGCCACCCATTGCATAACCCTGAACCCTCGCAATCGTTGGTTTTGAACATACATAGATTTTATAAAGCATATCAGCGAGTGCCAGTGATTCTTTCAGATTTTGCTCGTATGAGTAATCCTTTATCCGCCGCATCCAGTTCAAATCCGCACCAGCACAAAAGGATTTACCTTCGCCAGAAAGAATAACCACTCGTATTTCGTTTGCTTTTTCAATCTCGTCAAATGCGATACTCAATTCTTCAATCATCCGGTCGTTAAAAGCGTTATGTACATCGGGACGATTAAGAATGACATGAGCAACCTGGTTCTTTAACCTGAAAGCTATTGTTTCAAAACTTTTCTCCAGCACTGTTTATTATATTTTTTTATCGCAAAAAGTCAATAATGTATTCCAAGTCCTATTGAATAATGAAACTTTGGAACCAGACTTTCTTCCTTGCCAAAAGGTAGTAAACAACCACCGGTGACAGAATATTTTTTGTGATGATAGGTAAGGGTTAAAAAAGAATAGTATTTCGGCGTAATATAGTATAAAAATGGGTAATATTCAATGCCTATTGTAAAAAACTCAGGATTTCCTATACCAACCAGTAACGCACCGTAGGAGAGAAAACTGAACTCTCCACCGACATCGTAATTTCCATCTGATCTTGAAGCACATCCATAGAGTAAAAATCCAGGTGCAAGTTTTATGCCCATTCTCAGAGGATCAGTGGCTGTTACAACCTTACCTGTCAATCGTACATCGGTCTGGAGTATGATTATCTCGCGTTTGTGAGTATGATTACTATCTGGTATTTCATATACACCGTTTATGGAGCCACCCAGTTCTAATCCGGTTTCAATAATTTCGCTCTGTTTTTTACTGTAACCCCAATCTGCTCTAACCCCTCCATATTTGTAGTTATAAGATGAACCACAAAGACTATAGTTGCCTTCACCATACTGGGTGGAGAAGCCAATCCTTTTTTCATCTTTTGTTTCAGCAGTCTCATACATTGCTGGTACAGTAATACACCTCGGAAGAAAAAGGACAGAAAATATAATTATTAGACCAATGAATGGCTTTGCCCTTTTAAATATTTTCAAAATGTTCTCACAATCAAGACAATGCCGGCCAAAAAAAATTCTTTTCACCAATTAAATTCTATTCATCAAGAAATTGAAGTCAAGTAAAATTTTTATTTTCATTAGGAATTTACACATAATTCTGAACACTTCCAAAATATTTTTTCCATTGACACAATCTGCAAATTGTATATAATTTCCTATGGATGAGGTTAAAAAATGGCATCAGGAAAAAGTTTTATTAAGGGTCGTGGAAGCATTGAAAAAAAGAGATTTCAATGCCGAGTATTTTAACACCATAAACGAACTCAATGATTATCTTTTAAAGTCTATACCCACCGGCACCAGTATCGGGATTGGTGGTTCGATGACGATAAGAGAACTCGGAATCATTGAAAGGTTTGAAGAAAGGGGTAATAAGATAATTCATCACTGGCAAAAGGGACTCAGTGAAGAGACCGATAAAGAGATTCGCAAAAAAGAGATGCTGGCAGACTATTATTTAACAAGCGCCAACGCAATAACCAAAAACGGAGATATTATAAATATTGATGGGATTGGCAATCGTATAGCAGCGATGATTTACGGACCTGATAATGTTTTTATAATAGCGGGTTATAACAAAATTGTCCCTTCAATCCATGACGGCATAAAAAGGAGCAAAGAGATTGCAGCGGTGATGAATGCCAAGAGGGTGAGTGCAAAGACCCCATGCGTCAACACCGGTATGTGTGTTGACTGTAATGTTAAAGGCAGAATCTGCCGGGTTATCTCAATAATTCAATTCCGACCCTTACAGACAAATATAACAGTCCTGCTCGTAAACGAAACCCTCGGATTCTAATAGTCAAAAAATATAAAATTAATCACTGACCGAGATATACAAACTTTGTAATTTCAGTTACGTTTCGTTTTTTCAGTTTTTCAGAAAGTATATATGTAGAGCAAGATATTTCGGCTTTAAATTCAATAGCTCATCTTCCACGACTTCTCTTAGAAATATCCTTCCAATTTCTTCGCTATATAGTAAACTTTAGCGACAATGATTTATTTAATAAATATCACCCTCTTTGTTAAAAATTTGTCCCCGGACTTTAATTTTAGAAAATAGACGCCGCATGGGACTGGTTTTTCCCGTTCATCTCTACCATCCCAGAATGCCTCATAATAGTCTGGCTTTTGACTCTCTCTGGATAAAGTTCTTATTAATTTTCCGCTAACGTCATAAATAGATATTTCTGACAGTCCTTCATCGCTGAGAGTATACTCTATCTTAAGTTTCCTTGAAAATGGATTAGGATAAACATTTAGAATTTCTGAAGAGGATAGGAGATCGTAACTGGCTTCTTCTTGTATTCCAACATAAGGTCGAATGTGCGTGAATTCCCAGACCTCTCCATTCCTATTACAGCCGTAAACCCTAAC
>JAOAFX010000097.1 GCA_026416055.1 Caldifarciminota bacterium | reverse complement strand
CCACTGGATGATGACAGTGAATTGAATGGTTAACTGTATCACCCACTAAGAACCGCAGATTAGGGTTTGTGGGTCGTTTTTTTTCACAATATCCGCCCATATACACAAGAGCCAAAAAACAAATCAAAAGGACTCTAATAAACCAGTTATTTAATTTTTTAAGTCTCATCGCTCCTCCTTTTTGTAATTGCCTGAAACAAAAAATTGCTGATATTACAACAAAGACGAATGTAAGATAGATAACTTTAACCATTCTACCCTCTTTTTAATTACACCCAATTATAATCATATTTTTTTTTGTCAAGCCCTAAAGTGCGTCCTTGCCGGATGCCGAATTTTCCAGCATTTGAACGGTTTTTCTATATCATAAATCTTTACTACATTTTATTCCTGTTTACAAAACCTGATAATTATCAATGCAAAATAAAAAGATTTGACCCCGCAAGTTGGCCAGAACGGTCTTACCAGTTGCAGCAGCCAACTTCGGTCGGACGAAAGAACAAATTTGCAGGTGGGGTGGCTTATGGTCTGATGAAAAACAATAAATATCAATTTTAGGAGAATAAGCAGTCTCTTATCTCACAACCAGTATCTTTTCTGCTTTTTTCTCTTTTTTATCTTCAAGAATTAGAAAATATATGCCGGAATTGAGATTGCAAACACAAAGATTACAGAAATGATAACCACCTTCAAAGACACCATCCACAATAGTTGCAACCTTTCTACCGAGAACATCATAAAGAGTTAATCTTGTATATTGCCGTTCAGGTAATGAGAATTGAATTCGGGCATTTTCCCTGACTACATTCGGTGAAACCACCAGATTTAGCCTTTCACCCACTGTATTTAACCTTTTATTTTCTTCAATACCAGTTGAACTCAAACTAATTACAGTAAAATCATTCCAGGTAATACTATCGCAAAGGGTTCCAGCCGCGTAAATATTGCCATCAAGACCATATATTACCGAATGTGCCACATCGTTAGAACGGCGCCACCCCCGCTTTATGTAAAGCCAATTTCGGGTGCCATTGTTTGCAAAGCTAATTACGGTGAAGTAACTCTTTCCACCCTGCCAGGTATCTGATGTTATCCCTCCTGCATAGATATTCCCATCATCGCCATATACAATTGACTGCCCGAATCCCCAAGTTGTATCAGTATACAGCCATCTATAAGTGCCTGAATCAGAAATACTTTCAACAAGGAAAGAAGGAATATCCCAGCCGTAATTACCGACTACATATAGATTTTCATCTACACTGTACGCACCGCCCTCGAATTCAGACAGAGCAGCGGCACTCATATATGTCCAGCGCTCGTTCCCAGCATTGGTGAGTGAAAGTACAAGCCCATCGCTGTAAAGATATGGGCCTACTTCAAAACAGGTGCTACCGAACACATAGAGCTTGCTGTCCGGAGCATTAGCGATACACTTCCCATAATCATGGGAGTTGCCAGACCCATTATAAAGATAAACCCATCTCTCCAGACCACCAGAACTTAGCGATATTACAATTAAATCTTTATTCAATACTGGACCTGTGTACCCAGTAATATAGATATTTCCATCAGGACAATAAACAACTGAAGTGGCAATGCCTAAATCACCGGGAGGCGTAGGGTAGATATAACGCCAGTTTTCTGCCCCGTTAGTATCAATGCTAACAACCAAAATCTTGCCTTCTGTGCATCCAACACCATATATACAACCATCACCACCGTAACAAATTGCATCTCCATAACTTGCATCCGGATACTGATAAATCCATCGTTGAATGCCATTTGCACCAAGGCTAATAATCGTAAAATGGAGATGTCCATCGCTACCTGTGCAGTCGCCTAAGGCATAGATATTTCCGTCATTTCCATAACAAATTGAATAACAGGCATCCCAATTGTTCCCGATTGTTGGATATTTGTAGACCCATCGTTCCTGAGCAGAATTAGTAAGGCTAATTACTGTAAAATCCCGATTTGTGCCGTCATTATAGGTGTAACCACCGATATAAATATAACCATCGCCACCATAGACAAGGCAATACGCCTCATCATATCTGTAAGTATTCATTCCACTATATCGGTAAACCCATCTTTCATTTTGAGCAAAAACAATTATTGGCAGAACAAATAAGAGAGCTATAAGAACAAATTTTCGGCAAGTATTCATAACTACCTCCATTTACGGGGGCTCTCAACTGAGAGCCCCGCAAATTTTTATCTTACCATAATCACTTTTTGAGTTCTAATTACCGCCTGATTATCCAGCCGCATAAAATAAACACCCTCGCTCAATTTTCTAGCTGCATCATCAGTTCCATCCCAGTCTAACCTGTAGCATCCTGGCTCAAGATTCCTGTTTATAAAAGATTTTACCTTCCGTCCAGTAATATCATAGAGTGCGAGATTTGTAATTCCTGGTGAATTAACCTGATAATAAATTTCTGCTCTGTCTTTCACCGGATTCGGTTTTATGACAACTGGTTGGTTGATGTTTCCTGTACTTACCAACTCCTGCTCCTGCGGACCACCCTGTCCTTTGGGCTCCTGATAAATGATGACACTGCTCAAGACCGCAAGATTCCCCTGAATAATCTCATCAGTAATCAAAATCTCACCATCCTTAATAAGCCCATCAGGAATTATCCCTTCAACTACGGTCAATTCATTAGGCCTCACCCAGATGTTCCGTGTCCAGGCATTATCAATTCTTATCTTTAATTTCTGCCTGTTTGTGAACTCATGATACAGGACAAACTTTATCCGATATTTGTAATCGTCTCCAAAACCAGTTATACGATAGATGAGTCTGGTAGAATCATAGTCAACGGTCTTGTAGTCTTCAGCACCATAAACAATATAACCATCCCTTTCTATTGTATATGGTGATTGAATCTCGGCACCGAGTTCAATATAAGAAAAGACCATCGGCTCAGGCAACAGGCGTTTGTCTTTTCTGACTTCGTAAAGCACTCCGTCATCCTCACACCAGATTGTAACCAGGTACCTGCCGGGCATTGGTGGTCCACTTGCAATAGTCACCTGTGGCGCATTTGAACTTTTAATGGTGTTTGAGATATTCTCCGGTACACCCCAGGTTCCAGTCTCATAATTCCAGGCACTGTGGTAAATTTCTGCATTTCCATCGGGAATACCATATTCAGTCCAGACAATATGCTCACCTTTAATTGTCTGAGGCAATTTTGAATAGACCGGCGATGTTTCCACCCATTGTGGTGGATACCACAATCCGGTGCCAAGGTCACGTCGGATATGGCGAATATTTGACCAGTGGTCAGGAGGAACAACTGGCTCTTCAACCCAGACGATATGGAGCCAGTTAGAAAAAATTTCTATAGAAGGCGTATAAGAATCATCGGTTGAATTTGAGATATTTCTAATCTCACCCCAGTTGACGTTCTTCTGCCGATAATATATCTCACCAGTCTTCTGCCAGACAATGTGAGGCCTATTTAAATTATCAACTGCGATAGAAGGGTACCGGCAACGAACTGCACCATAATCAGCATCGACCATTTCCCAGGTTATCTGACCTGGATTTACCGGATTGAGTCTTCCGTAAAAGAGTTTGCTGAAGATACCATTGGCATAGATATATTTTTCAAAGACGATATGACCATAACCGGCATTATCCCAGACCAAAGAAGGTGTCTCACAGAAGTACGCCTCCCAGCCCGGTTGAGCAGGTTCATAAATAGCATATTTAGGCCAGGTATAGTAGTTCTGCCTTTTTGCCCAGAATAGAGTATCTTTATGCGACCAGACAATGTTGGGGATGTTGTTATTATCAAGGGCGATTGAGGGTGTATTTCCTTTACCCACTGGATATCCTGGCTCCCAGACCATCGCGCCAATCTTTGTCTTTGTGAAATAGACATAGCCACCAGCTTCGTACACCATATATATATTCCCTGCAGCATCAGAGACAATGTGTCTTGAGTTATTGTAGGATGTTGCAGTTGCAACATCGCTCTGGACATAGTTCAAGAGAAGATCTGCACGCAGAATTCTATTATCAACCGGGTCAGGATGAAGATTTCTTAAGGCAAAATGGGAATGTATCCATTCAGGATAGACCGGTCCATGCCAGATATCATAATAGTTTGTTGATGGATTGGTGAATGCATCAAACCGAGTATATTCTGGTGGATCCCAGAAACCACCCGCACTACCAAAACCACGCCAGTATGGACTACCTAAGGGCGGCCAAACACCGCCCTGTGCACCATAATGCCCCCTTGCCATATCAAGGCTATCAAAACCAAAGATTGGGTCTGGATATATTGGCCAGTAAGTCCATCTATCAATTACAAATGCTGAATCCCATTGATACATTCCAGTGGCGTACTCTAACCTGATTGGACGCTTGCGCCGGGTAGGGGACCAATACCAGCCACCGGAAGTATGTGTTTGGGTTACATGCCAGATTAAAAGTCCGGAATCAGGGAAGTTATATTCGTAAGGCGTAAGGCATTGATGGTTGGTAATCAGAAAGGTTTGTGTATCACCTGGGGATATTCCTGGCATCTGGGTAGGTCTGATTCTGAGAACTTCGCCATTATATGTTTCTCTTAAGGGCATAATTGGATAGTTTAACTGGGTTTGTTTTATTTCAGTGGGGTTGAGCCAGGGTTGATTTGTGTATCTATCTCTTGTCTCATAGCGCCATTGGGGATTTAATGGTGATGGTATCAAATCTACCCAGGAATGGAAACGAGCAAAACCACATCCATAATGTCCACAAAATGAGCCCATATCATAGTAGTCGCCATAAGTGTCTGGCCAGCCACAACAATGACCGTATTCGTGAATATTCATCCCAACATGGCAAGTATGTGCCCAGGCATCACCTCGAAGCGCCCATAGTACCATAACATAAACCGGCTGACCAAGCGAGTTTACATCATTAGTCGGAATCGGACCATATCCACTTGGCCACATTATTCCGCTACCACCTCCAGGCCACAAGCAGAGTATCACACCCCACACATACTGACTTGTCCCCACGTATTCTCCAAAATTAATTTCCGGATCAGCGACCTGAATTGCTGCTACTGAGTAAGGACCCCATTTCCATCTATCCCAGGAGGCATGACTCGGAGTCTCATAATTTACTTGAAAACAATAATACCAATTACCATTCCAATGGGCGCGAGGATAGGCATGAATTATTTGTTCTCCAAAAGACATCTCTTTATACCATCGTGTAATACTGAATGGACTAGGGCAGTCAAGATCCCAAATACTCTGCCAGAAATCAGGAACAGGTTGAGGTGGCGGAGGGTTACCCTGGTATAATCCTTGAGTATAGAGGACAACCAAAGTTTCAGGTCCACCTACTGCAAAAGGTGGCATTTCTCCTATAATTGTATCACCATACCAGATGAATTCTTGTTCTGTGAGCCACCCAACATAATTACTGTCCGTTGTCGCGGACATCTCTATTCCCCCTACTACCCTATCAGGGCCCTGTCTCTTATACACATCTCCGAACCCACGAGACCAGAGA
>JAOAFX010000096.1:338-5690 GCA_026416055.1 Caldifarciminota bacterium | reverse complement strand
GCATTAAAAGCATCCTTCTCATCCTCTCCATTACATATCAAAATTACCTTTGCCCCTTTTTCACAGGCTAAAGTCAATATACCCATAATCGACTTTCCATTCACCTTCACCCCATCCTTCACCAGTTCAACTTTGCTCTTAAATTTCTCCGCAAGCTTCACAAACCTGGACGCAGGAAGGGCATGCAATCCATTTTCATTCAATATTGTTATCGTCTCTTTTATCATAGCAGTATCAGGTTAATTATTATCAAAATAAAGACAAAAGTCAAGATTAATATTGGTGCCAACCTTTTCCACAAAAGGATAAGGAAAATACCAGATAATGGGATTAGAAAGATAAGATTGACTTCCTTCTCAAGTATTATAGGCATCAAACCAATAGAAAATGCACCGATTGATTCGAAAATCCTCTGCATCCATTGGAGCTTTTTGTCTTTTAATATATAAATCACATCCCAGCCTATCTTATAGCCTGTAGTGAACCCATAAAATCGAAAGTAAATATGAATCAGGTTATAAAATAATAAGAAGATTATTACTCCGATAACTCCATATTTTACACCCGTGATAATCGCAATAGCCAACAACGCTGGCCTTATTGTCTGCCAGAATAAGGTATCACCAAAAGAAGCAAATGCGGACTGGCTAACCATTATATGTTTTTTTAAATCGTCTAAACTATGTTCCTTCTCATATGCATTCAACATTGCTCCAATGATAAAACCAGCCATATAAGGATGGGTATTGAAAAATGTCCGGCTGTGCTGTTGGAGAAATTCCTGTTTTTTCTGATCAACACCCATCATTGCAATTACCAAAAATCCCAGCGATTGCATTGAATGGAAAGACCAGGAAGATTGCAAGAATAAACTGGCAAAAAATAATTTCAAAAGACGAAATAAACCAATGCGCATATCGCACCAATAACCAAAAAGTAAAAAGACTGTCTTTTAAGATATAAATAAATTCCATTAGCAATGCCAAGTGCGAAGATAACAATAAGCAAAAAGTCCTTATTAAAAGCAGCTGCAGAAAATGGGAATCTTATTATGCTAACCAGAAGGAATATTGGCAGGAATAAAAAAACACCCCTGAGAAAAGCCATGACTATCCCTGAAAAATGGCAGATATACAACTTTTTATTATCCCTCAAGAAACGGTAAAACGGACCTTCGTTTATACGACGCACAATTATATCGAGATAGTTTCCTATGACTGAAACCAGAATCCCCACAAGAAAAACTATCATCAAGTTAGGCTCATTTTGATTTATACTCTTCAATAGAAAATAGGAACCACAACCTGCAATGCCTGCTGCCTGGGCATCAGGCGGGACATCCTTTCCTATAGGAAGGTTGGCAAGAAAGACCAACTGAAACAATGCACCTACAAATATACCGACCTGAACATCTCCGCACAAGGCACCGATTATTGCTCCGGAAACAATTGGCTGTGATAAACCAAACTCTCCAACTGCATACTTATCAAGAAGGATTAACGCCCCAATCAGCGTTAGCAAAATGACCATCATAACTCTATTATTATTTCCGGCAAATCTGAAAAAATCAGTAACATTGAAAACCCCTGAAATATTTTTTCAAAACCGGATTCGCTTGAGGATATCGTCTCAATTGGATATGTCAGTAAAATAAATTTCTCTGAAGCAGTAAATCTTATCGGCTTGAATTCTTTAGCCTGAATAGTAATTTGATTAACTCCAGAAATTTCCTGGAGTTCGTATAGAGTGTATCTATCGTTCACCTTTAAATCTGGATTAAAAATACCCATTGAAAATTCCACACCCAAATTTTTTACCTGCCCCTCGTATCTTAATCGTATTATTGCCCTATTATCATCAAAACTAATAATCTTTTTTAAGTGCAACCTTTCATTAAACAAAACAAATTCAAATGTTTTGTGTTCTATCAGTTGGTAAGTAATAATTTCTCCAAGATTTTCTTGATAATAAAAATCTTCTTTTGTTGGTATCCCAGCAATTTTGTGGTCAATACCAAATCCCCTCTCATATTTATCGTATATAAGATATTTATCAAGATCCTTCCCTTTCGAGCGGACGACTTCGTGAATTGATTTTACCTCTTCTTCATCCTTTGATTGCGGAATCAACTCATGGTATTTTTCTCTACGTCTGGCTATGTAATTCAATAAATTTTTAAGCCTTGAACGGTCATCAATCTCTACCAAACTTCCTGTATCAGGCTTTATTATACAGAAAAACTGACGGGTACTTAAAATAAACTCATCTTTGCCATCAATATCAATATCTAATTTTTCCAAACCAACCTTGATATTATGAGATTCTGCTTCAATAAGATTCTTAAAAACTGCTTCTCTTAGATGGGGGAGATAGAGACCACCAAAGATTCCGTGCCAGTAAGCACAGGAACATTGTCCACGCCACAGGCTTAATTTTGCCTCAATGTGGTCTTTTATGTTTCTTGATACATAAAGCATTCTCTTATGCATTAAATTTGCCTCATAGTAACGACTCAAAAAATTCTTAAAATATCCACCGTGTATCAAATGATAAAATCTGCGATCAACACTTCTCTTTAATTCAACATAATTTTTACCGGCATTCAGCGGTAAAACCCATTCACCCATTTCTTCGTAAGAGGCTGTGGGTATGTAAATCCTTCCAGCGGGTGGTTCTTTAATAATATCTTTCAAATGAACCGTCTCGATACTATTTTCATTGTTGAGAAAATTCAAGAATTTTTCCAACCATTGTTCTTTATACACCCAGTTATACGTCCCAGGCCAGACTCCAAATTTTTCACCATCATCACCAAGAACCTTCAATATGCAATTTTCAGAGTTTGCCTCTTCTTTTAAATAATTTTTTACTTCATCTACAGGATGAAAAGGAATCAAATATCTTAATTTCATTGATATTGGAAATATTCTCAAAACTTTGCCATTGTCCTCAGTGATAAAATAGGATTTCAAATCGTCTTCACACACCCCGGCATAAAGAAAGTGCGTATCATCAAGTAGAGTGTAATCAATTCCTGCTTCAACGAGTAATTGTATCAAACCAGGTTCCCAGACCCTCTCAGTCAACCACAACCCGCAAGTCTCTACCCCGAGTAATCTATAAATATAGTCCTTAAAATATTTTATTTGTTCAACTGCATCCTTAGAAGGTATCAAAGAGAGTATTGGTTCACTGTAAGCGGAAACAAGAATCTCTGCTTGATTATTATTCAATGCTTCTTTTAAATAGTCAAAGTATTCCGGATGATTTTTTATCAACCATTCGCACAGCGTACCTGAATTGTGAATTCCAAATTTAACCTTTGGATATTTCAAAAGGGTCTTTATCAATGGTAAATAAGAACACTCATAGGCAAATTGAAAGACATGGTCAAAATTGCCTACGGGTTGATGATTATGGAAATATAATGCAAGTCTTATCATTCATACTCCTGTCAATTTTTTTATGACATCAACCGGCTGGGAATTGGGGAGTTGTTTGCCAATTATTTTTATACCCATTTCATGGATTTTCACCAAAAATTCAATATCCTCGGGTGTAACGTAGATATAGGGCACAATCGACCTTGCGCCTTCCCTATAACCTAATCCACCTATGTAAATCTCATTTAGTTTAAGGCCATTCTTCACAAGGCTGAAGGCATCAATCGTTTTTTCAACCACAACCATAATCCGTTTTTTTTCAACGCCGTCCCTCAGGTGTTGAACACAACCCTCAATATCATAACAATGAAAAGATATATTTTCCGGAACAGCAAGTCTATAGGCATTACAGGCCCAAGCATCTTTGCTTATTGTATCCGAAGCGATAATCAACTCTTCAATACCCAGGGGTCTTGCCCATCCTGCGACAACCTGTCCATGTATCAAACGGTCATCTATTCTCAAAATAAACATATCAATCCCAGAATTCCCATTTTATTTCCATTCCGAATCTACGTGCAATATCCGAAAAATCTTCTGGTCTTGTGTCTGTTACATTATCAAAAATCACACCAAGACTAAGGGTCAAAAATTCCAAATTCAACCCCGGTGAAATTATCAAGAACGGTTCATAATATCTACCCAATGGATCGTATCTTCTATTTACAAATGTAAATTTCGTAAAAATACTCATGACCGAACGTTCGGTCCTTCTCTGCCAGTTCAAACTGAATTTCACAAAAAAATCTGGCACGTCTGAAGGAATATGCGTATATATCAGATAATTGCCGGCCATTATTGCCGAAAACCCTTTTATGCTCGGGGAAACAAGATTTCCTTCTAACCCTGTAATTTCATTATCAACATTGACCGCTGAATAAGTCTTGAGACCCAAACTTTGATATATGATTTGGTTGCTGATGTGCGCATTATAAAGAGTAATCTTAGAATTCTTGAAGGTTGCACCAATTTCTCTGTGGAAATAAGTTTCGCCTTCAATATCTAAATTGCCTATAATATTCACCGTCGGATCTATAAATTTATCATTACCATACTGTGCGATAAAATCAGGTCTTCTACTTAATAATCCAGTTCTGACATATAACTTCATATCGTTCAAGATCTGAAAATACCCTCTCACCGCGGGTTCGAAAAAGATTTTACCCGAGGCATAATTCACATTATAACCAATACCGGCAATTATATTATTAAGTTCATAATTTGAATTTTGAGAAAATTCTATGTAGTTATTTTTAAACTTACCAGGGTTGAATTGAGTTGTCAAAGCAATGAATTCAAAGGTATTTTCGAGATTGCCGATATTAAATAAAACCTTATGGTGCGTGCCGTAAGTCAAAAATTGATTTTCGGTCGAATCGTCATAAACTTTACAAGCAGTTCGGTAAATCATGAATTTGTAAAAATCTTTACCGGCAGTCAATGTGATATCGCTGAAGTCTGAATTTATTATTGTATCATAAGAATTACCAGTCAAAATAATATCAAGCCGCAGCGGAATAAATTGATTACAGTAAAAGTTAGCATATCCTGCATTTGTGCGCAGATAACGACGCTCTGAATTTTTATAATGGCGTGAATAAACTCCCCCAAGATAAAACCCCATTGTATTCGTGATGGCACGGGTAAAATCAATGTTATAGATTGTGTTCGGGCCGAATAAAGTAAAATATAAGTAAGAATAGGGCTGTTCATACCTGTTAATCTTAGTTCTTAAATCAATGGTATTCACCTCTGAATTAATATATTTCTTGATAAACACAACAGATTCAATAAAGTTGATGGGGAAAACCGAGAAATTAAAATTTTTGAGAAAATATTGGTCAATATAATGAGAATTGATTAAAATATTAGGTGGAAATTGACTCAACAAATCAGTTGCATATGCATT
>JAOAFX010000096.1:0-328 GCA_026416055.1 Caldifarciminota bacterium | reverse complement strand
TTCTCGCAACAGATAATTAGAGTTGTAAAAAATATCAAAAAATCCAGACAAAAAAATTATGGGTTCAATGACCTGTGTCTGATTTAAAATACTGTCAAGAACACCAGCAGTGCAAAAATTGATTATCTTAGGTCTTTCATACCGGACAATCTTAACAGAATCAAGATGGATCGTATCAGAATTAACATTATCAGTTATAAGAAAAAATAACCATAAAAACACGGGTGATTATAGGATAAAATAATCATTTTGTCAAGGTTTGCAAATTATGCGGGAAAACACTTGTTCTTATTGTGCTAGATAATCTCTGTTAATATATCCATAAACC
>JAOAFX010000095.1 GCA_026416055.1 Caldifarciminota bacterium | reverse complement strand
TACACGACTCCCCAATGATGAAACAGTGATTGGCCGTTTCTTTGAGCCATTCCGGAATAATTGTAAGGTTGCAGTAGAAGCAACGGGCAACTGGTATTGGCTGGTAGATTTGTTGCAAGCGCTCAACCTGGATGTATCATTAGTTAACCCATTTCAAACGAAGGCGATTGCTTACGCTCGGGTAAAGACCGATAAAGTAGATGCCTGGGTACTTACTCATCTATTACGAACTAATTTTTTAGCCACCTGTTGGATACCTGACAAGGAACAGCGTGCTAATCGTGATCTGCTTCGTACCCGGTTAGCACTGGTCAAAATACGAACTCAGTGTAAGAACATTGTCCATGGGATACTGGAAAAATTCAATATTAAACTGCCATTTTCCAACCTCTGGGATGGGCTGGGGCATGAGGCCCTGGAAAAAATATCGTTATCTTCACCCTATAGTGAATTCCTCAAACAATTACTTGCCCACATTGATCTTTTGACATCCCAGATTGATTATTGGGAGGAAAAAATCCGTGAGCAGATTCCACTTTCTACGAAGGCACAGCGGTTGTTGGCGGTTCCGGGTATTGGTAATATTTGGGCTTTGACTATTCTTTACGAAACTGGACCGATTGAGCGTTTTCCCTGTGCCCAGCGGTATGTCGCTTATGCTGGTTTGGTGCCCAAGACTAAAGGTTCTGGTGATAAGTACCGGCATGGACATCTTTGTAAACAGGCGAATATGTATTTGAAATGTGCTTATCTGGAAGTGGCGACTGCCTCTTTGCGGGCGTATGATATTAACCAGAAGCTTTTTTCTTATTATCAGAGGATATTAAGAAGGAAAGGTAAGGGTATTGCAAAGGTGGCTTTGGCCCGAAAAATTGCTACCATCGTTTATTATATGTTGAGAGAAAATATTGATTATGCCACTTGTCTGGCAAGAAATAGAATGGCTGGGTGAGCCTCACTCTTCATTTAATCATCAAATGATTAATAAAAAGATTAGGCAGCCCAGCCACTCCGAATAGATACCTTGGTCGAAAATGACCGTATAGCAGTCTGGTTTAACCCATAGGTATGATTCAAACAGAGTAATTATAACTAATGATAGGAGGTTGTAAAGAGAAAAGTTAGCATATTGACAAACCTTTTATAGCAGTGGAGAGGAGTCAGAACGATTTAAATCAAAAAGTTTTCTTTAAGATTCATTTTGAGAAATTACTGGATAACATTGAGCATTGAATTAGAAAAAGTTAATCATTAATGATGACTAAAATTATGTCTGGTTAGTCCAAAATCATAACGAAACATTAAGGATCCTGCGCTTAAATGAACAATTGTATCTAAATTGAACAGATATGAACCTAATTCTACTTGAAATGCCATTAATATTTTGGCACAGAATTTGCGAGTATAAATTAAGTGAGTGGAAGGAGGTGCATAATGAAAGAATTCTGGTTAATATTCCTGTTAATCCTTAATGCTGGACTATCATCCAATTCAACGAATAAGGTTACTCCTGAAACAAGACCGCTTCTGAATGGTGAATTTCTCATTGATACGGTCATCTCCTATTTTCCAGCACCGTTTGACCAAAAGTCGAGCAGCGTTGTCTTCGATGGCACAAATTTTTTCATAGTCTGGGAAGACTACCGTGGTTCATCAGATGCAAATATATATGGTTCACGAATCAATCAAGCAGGTGCGGTGCTTGAACCATTTGGTATAATAATTTCCCGGGCAAGTAATAACCAATCTTCACCAGCGGTTGCCTTTGATGGTAATAATTACTTCGTAGTATGGCAGGACTATCGAAATGGCAATGCTGACATTTACGGCGCGAGGATAAACACAGCTGGGGTATTGATTGATACAAATGGCATTCCAATATCGACTGCCAGTAACAACCAGGCCCATCCTTCAATTGCTTTTGATGGCACAAATTACCTTGTAGTCTGGGATGATACACGCACTGGCGGCACCTATACCGATATTTATGCGGCAAGGGTGAGCATATCAGGAGTGGTACTCGATACTGGTGGAATTTTGATTTCAAACGCGGTCTATGACCAATCCAACCCTGCAGTCGCATTTGACGGAACAAACTATCTTGTTGTCTGGCAAGATAATTATTACAGCACCTCCAACTGGGATATTATGGGTGCCCGGGTAACCCCTGCAGGTGTTGTTCTTGATCCGAATGGATTTTCCATTTCATATGCTACGAATTATCAATGGTATCCTGCAGTAGCATTTGACGGAACAAATTATCTGGTAGTATGGGGTGATCGTCGAAGCGGTCCACGGGAAGATATTTATGGCGCACGGGTAAGCCGAACCGGTGCTGTCCTGGATCCAGACGGCTTTCCAATATCCACCGCAGCCACAAATGGACAGTATTTTCCAGCAGTAGCATTTGATGGAACAAACTATCTTGTTGTATGGGATGATTACCGAAGTACAACCCATAATATTTATGGTGCGCGGGTGACCCCTGCAGGAACAGTCCTTGATCCAAATGGCCGGGTAATCTCAAATGCAGCACGCGACCAGCTGTATCCTGCAGTTGCCTTTGGTGCTACAAACTATTTTGTATGTTGGGATGATTACCGAAGTAATACTGATAATGATATTTATGGTGCCAGAGTTAGCCGTGACGGCTCAGTAGTCGATATGAATGGAATATTAATTTCTTCCTCTTTAAATTATCAATTAGCGCCTGCTGCTGCATTTGACGGTACAAATTATCTTGTAGTATGGGAAGATGCAAGAGCTATTTCCTATTCAGATGTTTATGGTGCCCGAATCAGCCCTGGCGGGATTGTTCTCAATCCTATCAGCATCGGAATATCAACCGCCACAAATGACCAGATGGCGCCGGCTGTTGCCTTTGATGGAACGAACTATCTCGTGGTATGGGAAGATAAAAGGAGCGGTACCTATTTTGATATCTACGGAACACGTGTTGACCAATCAGGGACAGTACTCAATCCATCGGGAATAATTGTATCTAATGCCGCAAATCATCAGGAAAGCCCTGCACTCGCCTTTGATGGAACAAACTATCTTGTTGTCTGGCAGGATAAACGCGGAGGAACATACTATGATATCTACGGAACAAGGATCGACCGATCTGGGACAGTACTCAATCCATCAGGGATTGCCATCTCCACCGCCTCTTTAGACCAGGTTATGCCTGCGGTGGCGTTTGACGGTACAAATTATCTTGAAGTATGGGAATACTATCGGAACAGTTCAAGCGCTCCAGATATATATTGCACCAGGGGAAATACCTCCGGGACAGTTCTCAATCCTGCAGGTATTGCAATCTCAACTGCTTCACAATACCAGATGACACCCTGTGTAACATTTGGCGGTGGCAATTATCTTGTTGTTTGGATTGATATGCGCAATGGCAACTGGGATATATATGGTGCAAGAGTCAATCCCTCAGGAACAGTACTTGATCCAAGTGGTATCCCGATTTGCACCAACACCAGCACCCAGATGGCGCCTGCCGTTGGTTTTGATGGAGTAAATTATGTCGTTGTCTGGCAGGATATGAGGAATGGTTCTTTCGATATTTATGGCGCACAGCTAAATATAAGCGGTGCAATAGTAAATACTTTTGTAGTTTCTACTCAGTCGGGAAATCAGATTGATCCGGTACTTGCAATTGGGCCCGCCGGACAGATATTCACTGCGTACTCAGGCTTCACTGATTACATCAATGGGAAACCAGTAAACAATATGCGTATATGGGGCTCACTGTATACACTGATTGGACTCGAAGAAATCTCAATGACACATATTCATAATATTCCAAAGTTACTATCCAGTACACCAAATCCTTTTTCTGGTAGCACCGAGATAAAATACTATATCAGAAGTGCAAACGTAAAGACGTCTCTGAATATTTATGACATAAATGGTAATTTGATAAAACGACTTGTGGACGAAGTTAAAAGAGAAGGATGGCATTCAGTTAAATGGGATGGCAAAGATGAGTATGGACGACCTGCAGGAAACGGAGTTTACATTTCCCGTCTCCGTTCCGGAAATCTCATTGATGCAAATAAAATTATACTCGTAAGATAGTCCCCTTGCCGCTCTTCCCTGAGGGGAGCCAATGTCAAATAGGCTCCCCTTTTAAACTTTTATTTATTACACCGCTGCAAATTCATTTTACTGCCAACTGCCTGCATAAAAAATCTAAAATCGTCATTAGAATTCACGACTCATCGGAGCGGATTTGTAGAAGTATATGATAACATCCCAATAAGCCAATAACAACATCACCCAGTGAACCCGGTCTTAATGTGATGTATTCTTTATTGACTTGATCCTAACATTTATATAGTCCATTGCCCAAAGGAATAATCCTTTTATCAGGGGTGTTGAATCTCGAGATACACCCTTCTGGTCAACAGGATCTAAACTCATAAACCTTCCAATCTGGGCATCATAATAACGCTGGCAGAAGTAATTCAATCCACTCTCGCTGTCTAACTCCTTCCCCGTAAACCCGTGCACATTGCCTGCCCCTGCCTGCATCTCACCAAAGGGCTTATACGCACCAGTCCAGGTGACATCCCCACCCTCATTGGTCATCTTTCTTGGTGAACCCAGTGTATCAAAATGCTACCAGAGGTTATCCGCACCAGAGATTCTGGCAATATGTAAGCCACCCGCATAAACATATTTTGCCAGCACACTATTATTCGGCGATAACTCCAGAACCGGTTTGATACCATCATAAATATAATAAATCGTATACTCAACTGTCACACCAGTGGGAACAGCATTACTTGATGACACCTGCACATACCCCGGAATCTCACCACCAAAGGCTTTTCTTTGCATATCGTCGATTGTTTTAAGCTATTTCTTTGTTATCCTTAAGGATTTTTTGTGTATAATGTTTCGTCAATCCAATAATGAGATATGTTTATCATCTCATCCAAAATGGGTTTCTTTGAAGTAATTAATTTCCTTTCTTTCGCTTCAATTAAACAACCAATTGTCCCAATATAATTCAAACCGTAATACGCTGCAATATCACGGGCTTCAATCTCATCAAGAAGAACAATATCGGCATTTTTCTCTAATGCTAAAACTATTGTTTCGGCCTCACCATCATCAATTTCTCTACTGAGTGCTTGAAAAAGTGCCCTATTTTTAATTTTTGCGCGCTTAATCCAATCACTACTCTTAACAATCTTTGCAGTAGGATAATCCTTACCTTCAATAACAATTTCATTCCAGACTGCCTCAGGAATAATTATTTCACGAAATAGTATCTTAAGGACTTCAACCCTGTTAATCATTGAGAAATTTATTAGAACCGACGAATTACTTATTACTTTTTTCTTTTCCATCTCGCTAAATTCTCGATGTCACGCTCGTAATCGGAAATTTTATAATGACGGGGTATCTTTCTCTGTCCCAAGAGAAAATGAAAGTCAATCTTGCTCAAACCTGCAAGTTTTCGGGCATTACCAAACGAAAGAATACCTATTGAGTAAAGATGAATCGAAAGTTCTTTTTTTAACTCCTGGATGATGTTCTCCTTTGGAATTTTTGCGGAAGCGATTAACTCTTCCGGTTATTTCTATTTTCAATGATGCCATATTATCTCCTTACTTGCAATCATTTATTATATTTAAGTGCAAATACGAAGTCAATAGGAACGTGCAGAGTTTCAAGACATGGTATCCACCCTAAAAGAATATTCTGGGTTGAAAAA
>JAOAFX010000094.1 GCA_026416055.1 Caldifarciminota bacterium | reverse complement strand
CCGTTATTTTGCCTTCTTCAAGAAGTTTCAATATCTTCATTTGTTCATTCAATATACACCTCCACACGCTCATTGTCTTCCGTATTATCCACCTCAACAAGATTAAATCTACCACTTTCATCTAATTCACCGATGATTTTATCAAGCATTTCTGGTGTGAATTCATCAAGGTGGAATTCCTTTCCCTTTATGTTCATCTTAAAACCCTCAGGAGCCAAACCCTGGAATGTTGCTCCAAATTTTAATAACAATTTTAAAACGCCTAGTGGGATATCGACCTTTACCTTTGTTTTTTCACTATTACGGTCGTAAATCCGAATCCGAAAAAAATGTGCCTTATCTTGTGTTTCCTTTAGCACAGACAAAAGACGTTCTGCTTCTTCAGGCGTTATTTTGCCTTCAGCCACCATATTCAAAATTTTTCTTCTTTCTTCTGACATGATTACCCCCTATTTATTTTTTTCTTTTTATGAATACTTTAAACAACTGAAAGATCCCAAGTAAAATGATTATCACAGGCCAATCCTGATGCCACTTAATATGAACAAATCCCAAATTTGAAATCCATATAATTGAACCTATAACAATCAAAAAAATGGCATCTAAGGCGGGCAGCATAAACGATTTTATTTTGCACCTCCTTTTTTTCTACTCTTTAAAATAGCAATCGCCTCATCGACTGACAATTTCCCTTCTGCAATTCCATCTATTGGATCAATAGGTTCTTCATAGGGTTTTAGATTCAGGCTATTTAATAAATGCTCAATCTTTGACTTTATGGTGGGATAAGAAACACCCAATATCTTTTCAATATCAGTTATCTTTCCTTCAGTCTTTAAGAATATTTTTAAAAATTCATAGTCTTCCTCGGATAATTGGCAGAATTCGCAAGGTAAAAAATCCTTTTTTACCCTTAGATCGCAATTTTTGCATCTAAGTTCACTTATCACCATTTCTCCACCGCAAAGTGGACAATTTTTAATTTTTTTAACCATACACCTATATTATAATCAATTTTTTTAAAATGTCAAGGGGTAAAATGAATAAAATTTAAATCTTTATGTTTTTGCCTTTAAATCTATCTGTGTTAACGCTTGTTAGCTTTGCACAAAATTGGTGGAGGCGGCGGGAATCGAACCCGCGTCCAGTGTGTTTCAGTGAAGAGGACTACATACTTAGTCCTTTTATGCATCTCCCCTGGACTTAACCAAAGGACAGGTTGACCAGGGCAAGCCTTTTAAGAAACCACTATCAAACCCAAAGGCTAAGGAAAGATAGGGTTTTGCCCTTTATGACGCCTGCTCCAGGTCGGGCAACTCCTGGACAGACGTGACTGCATTTTATTTATGCAGCCAGTGCGTATCCTGTGTATGCAGGATGTTTTTTTCTCATGGTCGGATTAACGAGGTGGCCAGGACCCTCGGTATGCCCTCTTTCACCTCATCCACCCTGTCAAGACCATTCGCCCCCTTACAAATTAACCTATATAATAATTATACCAAGTTATTCTTAAATGTCAAGATGTCTCAGTAGAATTAACAAATCCATCATTTTCCTATCTGTAATAATGGTATAAAATTCTTATCATACGGAGCAATGACGACAGTATTATTAGGCGATGTATAAAGATGCTGAAGATTCTCAAGATATTTCCAGGAGAGATATGCCCGACCCCGGTCACCAACCAGTGATTGGGCGATTATCTGCTGTGCTTCAGCAATTCCTGATGCCTCTATCTTTTTCCGCTCGGCTTCTTTTTTCTCTTTAAGCAGGACGAATTCCATTTTCTGGGCTTCCTGCTCTGCTTCAAGTTTTGCCTCGATTGCATTTTTAACCTTTGCCGGAAGGCTGATATTCCTCAGTAGCACACGTTCCAGGACAATTCCCCTTTTATTAAAGTCTTCGGCGAGTTGCTTCTCAATCTCTTCTTCAAGTTGCTTTCGCTTTTCTGCATAAATCTCAATTGCCTGATAATTTGATGTGGTATTTCTTATCGCAGTCCGTGCTGCAGGACGGACAATCTTCTCGATATAATCAGGACCAATCTTCTGAAATACAATCGCCGCCTCTTCAGGATTCAAATGGTACCAGACCGTCAAGTCCATCTTCACCTCAAGACCGTCTTTCGTCAAAGCAGTAATCGCATCATCACCTTTTACCTGACCTTCTTCATAGGCTATTGACATAGTATATGCCTGGGTTCTGATACTCATTATATGTAAATCCACAAATGGATTGACGATATTCAAGCCCTCATGAAGGGTGGCACGGGTGAGAACCTTTCCAAAGAGTACCTGAACACCTACAGAACCAGGGGGTACAATCCTCAGAAGAGAAAAGAACATCAACAATCCACCAACCACACCCAAACCCCAGGACACATACTCCCTTATCCGCAATTTATCATCTATGCGTCGGTCTTCCGTGGTAATTTTATATAATGAACGGAAGACAAAAAGCGCAATGATGAGTAATAAGCCGAGAATAAACATGAAGCCTCCTTTTGTAGAATTATACCGAAGACTGAAACACAATCAAGCTGAGATTTTCCACAATGATAACTATATCAAACAGCAAAGTTAGATTTTATTATCTTTTAATTTTCACTATAGATATAAAAATACTGATACCACAAAGTGTGCCATCTGATTCTATCTTCCAAGTTATAATACATTGGAATCTTGCTTTTTCTATAATAATTATGTATACTATGCTGAATGACCAGCGAAAAAGATTTGATTGAAGGTATAATAAATGGAGATGAAAAATCCTGTGCCAAGGTTTTAAATCTGTATAAAGGAAGAATCTTCAGTTATGTTTTGAGGTTGGTAAAAAATTATGACGATGCAGAAGAAATCACATTTGAGGTCTTTATTAAGTTCTTTAACTCAATCGATAAATTTGACCCGGCACGAAAAATTTCCGCCTGGCTATTCAGTATTGCGCATAATTTAGTGATCGATTTTTTCCGCAAAAATAAAATTGAATATGAATATCTTGATGAAAGGCATCAAGATCCTGATTATACAATTGAAAAATACGAGAAAGCGAAAAAAATGGCAATGGTTGAAGATGCATTACAGAAATTGACATCTTTAGATCGTGAAATCGTTATCCTCTTTCATAAGGAAGGGATGTCTTATCATGAAATAAGTAGAATTCTTAATTTGCCTGTTACCACAATCAAGACACGACTGCATCGCGCCCGCAATAGGCTAAGAGAACTGCTGAAATAAAATCACAAAAATAAATCATAAGCAAATATTGACTGTCATGAATTTCAGGGTATAATAAAAGATATGGAAAGCATCATCAGGAAAATTGGTCGGGAGCAGCTTGAAATCCTATTCGAAATGACAAGTTCCCTGAGCTCAACGCTGGAACTTTCAAAGATTCTTGATATTATTATTGAAAGTGCAAAGAATCTTCTCAAGGCTGAGGCAAGTTCATTATTGTTGCTCGATGAAACAACAAATGAACTTTACTTTGCCAGTGTTACAGGTGAGGTATCAGAAAAATTAAAAAATCTCACTGTACCCATTGATAAAGGGATCGCCGGGGCATGCCTCCGGGAGGGTAAGCCAAAGGTAGTCAATGACACCTCCAGGGATAAAGATTTCTACCCGCAGATTGATAAATCAACTGGATTTGTGACCCGTTCCATAATCGCCGCACCGCTCAGACTTGCTGGTAAAACGATAGGTGTGATTGAAGTTCTTAATAAAAAAGACCATCAAGAATGGACAGAAGAAGACAAAGATTTGATAATGCTCATCGCCTACCAGGCGGCTCAGGTAATCCAGAATGCCCAAAACCACCTAAAGATTCACGAATACAAAGATTTATTGAAGGATGAGATTGATTCACGGTATGCATTAATTGGCCGGAGCGAACAGTTTAAAAATGTTTTAAGCCTTGCAGAAAAGGTTGCACCGAGTAATGCTTCAGTTTTAATCCTTGGTGAAAATGGCACTGGTAAAGAATTGATAGCCCGCTATATCCATCGTCTGAGTCCGAGAAGGGACAAACCATTCATTGCAGTCAGCTGTGCAGCAATACCTTCAACACTGCTTGAAAGTGAATTATTCGGCTATGAAAAGGGTGCCTTTACAGGTGCCCTCACCCAGCATAAGGGCCGGTTTGAACTTGCCAATCAAGGAACGATATTCCTTGATGAAATTGGCGATATGCTTCCTGAAACCCAGAGCAAACTATTGAGGGTATTGCAGGAGAAAGAATTTGAAAGGCTTGGAGGAACCAGGACTATAAAGGTGAATGTACGGGTGATTGCTGCCACCAATCAAAACCTTGAAGAAAAGATTAAACAAAAGCAATTCCGAGAGGATCTTTTTTATCGTCTGAATGTATTTCCCATTTATATCCCGCCATTGAGAGATAGAAAGGATGATATCCTGATCATCGCTGAACATTATCTAAGTTATTACGCAAAACAGATAAACAAGGATATAAAAAGATTTTCTGATGAGGCGATTGAAAGACTGATAAGCTATTCCTGGCCGGGGAATGTCAGAGAATTACAGAATGTGATAGAAAGGGCGGTCGTTCTCACTAATTCTGATATTATTAAACCCGAGGCACTGATGCTTCCATCTGAGCCGATAGAATTACCCATGACATATGATAAAAGCCTGAAAGAAGCAATTGCAGAATTTAAAATGAAGTATATAAAAGAAGTGATAAAAAAATGTGGTGGAAATCAGAGAAAAGCAAGTAAAATTTTAAAAATTCAACCCACTTATTTATCAAGACTCCTTCATAGAAAAAAATGAAGTGTAAGAAAGGCTTTAGCCCTGATTGTTACTAATCCCTCAGGGCTAAAGCCTCGCTGTAAACCAGGGATACTTTTACTATCTACCGATGAAGACGAATTTGCCTTTCAATGAAAGGTTTTGGCCCTTTAAAATGTAGAAATAGATACCAGATTTTACCTCAGCATTTGTATCGTCAATGCCATCCCAGACCAATCGGGATTTTAAATGTTCAAACTTTTTAACCAGTCTTCCGGTGGCATCATAGATGATTAAAGAAGCCTCTTTATCAGGAAGTCGGGTAAATTCAAAAGTGATGCTTCCTGAAGCAGGATTGCTGTACAATTTAATAGTTTTTTCAAAATCTTTTTCGACTTCAGCAATTCCCACTGGATTATTTCCAATTGTTAAATTAAAGCTCACACTCTGGGTTATGGTACAGGTGTCATCCTTAAAGGTTAAGATAAGTTTTAGTGTTTTTACCGAACCTGGTTGAGCATTGCGACTGCAATACACAACGAATCTTGAATTTCTGTTATCACCTGTTGCTTTGCGCAGGATATTGGGAAATGTAGCATTTCCAGTCTGAACAACGACCTGTGTATCAAGTGATATAAGCTGGGCACTTATATTATAGGCTGAATCAAGGGGATGGATAGCACGGTTTCTAATCCTCACCCAAAGATGAGAAGTTTCATTTGGGTCAAGTTGTCCGGTCCTGTTTCCAAGGGTCGTATCTGCGACGATTGGCTGGGGATTATCAAAAAAGACACCCGCAATCTTTGTAAAATAGATATTAACCGGCCGGCACTGGTTGATGTTATTTTGAATCACCGTATAATTGTTATAACCGTCCCAGAAATCGGTCTGATTTGTCTCAATGCAGAAGGCATAGGTAACAAACTTCGTTACTCCATTATGGAGTGTATCCTTCATTTCCCAGTCTGTTGAACCTCCATTCGCTGCATATAAAACCCTAGCAATTGGTCCAGTGCGTGAAGCAGAATATCCATTTTTTGCACGCATTGAATCAAGGATTTCCCAGACAGTAACAGAATCTGGAATCGGTTCTGCAGTCGATGAATATCCCCAGACAGAGAGATTATAT
>JAOAFX010000093.1 GCA_026416055.1 Caldifarciminota bacterium | reverse complement strand
GGACATAGCAGGCACTGTGGCAGGCATCAGAACGTATAAATGCAGAATAATTCTTTATTGGTTCTCCATATATTACAAACCCACCTTCCAGCTGCTTGTAATATTCTATACTTTCAAAAGGCCGATTACTTAAATAATAATAGTAAGACATATCAATGTATTCTTCGTCGATTGGTTCTTCTACATCCGGTGAACCAATCTTTTCTGTATAATATGCCTTTGTCGCCTCAAGATCACAATCCCATGCCTTTGCCTGAATATTCTCAACAATCTGCATAATCAGTGCTTTCAACCCTGCTTCGTCCATCGTTCCATCACTCTTTATTGCGTCCAAAAACATCGTCTCATAATACTTCAAACCCGGAGGTCTCTGGAGAACCGATAATTTTACCGGGTTATAGTTCAATATCTGTAAAACTCCATCTTTCTGTAATTTTTCGGCAATTATTGTAAAAATCTTATTAACCGGATAATCAAGAAATAGTGCTGCCTCAATCAAATCGAGTTTTGCAACCTTACCTGATTTTCTAAAGGTTGCTACTTCAATCCTTGGTGGCACCCAGTCAGTCCTCAGCCACTGTAAGCTCTGAACATTGCTATAAAGCCCTTTAATCTTCTGTGCCTTTTTGTTAGAATAAAAAAGATATGGAATGATTGAGAATATCATATAGATTAATTCATAAGAAATAAAAAATTTCTTTCGTCTTTCTGGTTTTATCTCAATCCTGCCGAATTTTTCAGTGTTGAAAAACCTTGATGGAATATACTGCTGAATCAAGACCTTTTCCATTGCTGCAACATTATCCTTGTGAATTCTCACTGTAAAGTAATATTTTCCATTTGATTCCTGTCCGAAGTAATCCAGTAGATATTTTTCATTCATAAACTTTTCTGTACGAAATCCATAATCATCTGGATTTACCTGTTTACCACTAACTTCTATCGGATAATAAACATTGACCGTATAATGTTCCATTGATTCATCCCACTGGGGTGGTGCCCAGTGGAATACGACAAGTTCACCGAATTCACTTTGCGTAACAGCAAGATTCCTGCTCCTTCCCAGGTCACCACCGAAATGGATTATAAAAGTAATCTGCCCTGGACCATACCTCTTACCTTTACTCAGCACGATATCGTATTTACCTCCACCGAGGTCTTTAATATCTAAGGGATATTTGTTGTTGTATTCATCAAGGGCATAGCAGTTCTCATAATTGAAGAAGGGTTCTACTGATAAACCCTGAAGATAAAAGGCACTCATCGAACCAGAAATGACATTCCAGCGGATTTTATAAACAAAGTCTGCCCTGCCATCCTGCCACAGGGCAACATCAACTTCAGTCCAGCGCAAATCAGCATTAAGGGACAATAAGCAAAAAAGCAGTACCATCAAAGTTGCAGTATCATTTTACTTGCAGTATCGTCTCTGGCCTGTTTCAAATTTCTTATCGAACGAAGTGATACTGCAAGTTGCTATTTTCTCCCCAGAAACGTCTTGCAAATTCTGTATAGATTGCATTTATTCTTTCGTTGCCTCAATCCTTGCCCTCAGCAAATCAGCCTGCGCAGAAATAAAATCTGAATATGCCTGTTTTGCCTGTGACCAGCATGTCTCATCAGGGAATGAATTCACAACTCCCTGCCATACCAGTTTATAAACCTTTTCAAGAGTTGCCTTTACATCTCCTTTACCTGTATATTCAAACTGGGCAACAACTGGAACAGGCTGGAAAACCGGTGTTGGTCCTGCTACGATTTCAGTCTGAGCACCCAGAAATGTAACCCCCATTTCTTCGATCACATCAAGATGGGTTCTTATCGCAGCCAGCACTGATGAGATAGAATAATCTGCGGTTGAGAATTTCATTATCAGCAGATTATTCCTGATTTCACCAAATGGCAAATTCATCATACCTCCTTTTTTCTATAATATCTCAGGCAAACCATCGGGTTTTCACAGGTTAATTATACCCAGAACTGAAGTTAATTCAAGAAAAAAATTTAAGAATAAATTTCATGTTCACTTTCGATTCCCTTCCATAAGCACAGGCACATTATAGTTAGCCGCAATCTTCAGGCTTGTTTAAAAATGGATTATCCTTGGGATGAGGATGGCCTGGATGCTGAAAAATTCCTTCTGTCAAAGGGTAAATCGGATTGGAAGTTGCTCTGATAAATTGGAAATGATATTATCGCAACTGGTAAGTCACTCCTGCCGGAAAACAAAAAAATATTAAACTGAAAAAGTGGAAAGAGTTCAGACCAGATTATCTTGACAAAGTCAAGAAAAAAAAATAAAATATAGAACAGGAGGAATTATGCATCCATTGATGACTGTCTTATTTTTCTTTACGCAGTGGTCAGCACCTGTAAATCTTGGAATCCCTGGTGTTGAAGATAGAAATCCCCAGACCTGTCGGGAACAACTATGGGAAAGCCCCACCTGCCTTGTCTGGCAATCTTTCATAGGAGGAAACTGGGAGATATTCTCAAGGGTAATCAGCAGTTACTGGACTGATACAGTGCGAATACCAGCTGGAGCAGGTGCAGATATAAATCCAGCCGTTGCTTATGATACATTAAGGAATCGTTTCTGGTGTACATGGCAGGGATATACTGATAACAACTGGGAAATCTTTGTATCATCAAAAACTGTTTACGGTCTATGGACAGCACCACTTCGGCTAACTAATGATACGAATGCTGACGCCTCACCCTCGATCTGTGTAATCGGCACCAACGTCTGGATTGTCTGGCGTAAGGATAATAATATCTATTCCTGTTTTTACAATGGCACATCATGGTCTGCACCCATTCCTGTGACCAATGATCCGACAATAATGAATGATAATCCCAGGATTAACAACCGGCATAACAATCCATTCATCGTCTGGGTAAGAAACCGTGATATATACTACAGTGAATATATCGGCAATACCTGGACAGTACCACAGGCGATTGCCTCCCATCCTGCAAATGATACCATGCCCGAGATTGCAGTTACCCCACAATATCCCGATCCCTATCGCAGGGTCTGGGTACTATGGCAGAGCAACCGGGATGGAAATTACGAAATCTACCGAACCGGATATGACAGCATGAATGTTTTTTATCGGTTAACAAATAACAGTTCAAATGATTTGACGCCCAATCCACTCGATTACGAAGTCCTGGTTCGCTATGTAACCCCCAACCTTTGTGGCTTCAGCACCGATCGAAACGGAACTTATGACATCTACTCACTCTTTTTTAATTTCTGGGGTGGTTGTGACACTGTTCCTGTTGATATCAATCCTGCCCAAGATATTTTACCCGTCACTACCATGGTAAATGGACATCCCAGTTTTCTCTGGATTTTCTGGAATACCGATAGAAATGGTGATTGGGATATTTACGGCTCGTATACAACAATCTCCAGTGGTATCCAGGAATCCACATATAAACAAAAGGTTATTGATCTGGCTTGTCTTCCCAATCCTGCAAGTGGCAGATGTTTTTTCACCTTTTCTCTGAAAAAAAGTGGAAATTTCAACTTGACCATCTATAATGCCACAGGTGAATTGGTCAAGAGAATTGATAGTGAAATAAAGAATCCGGGTAAAAATTGTGCTGAGATTGGTGTTGACTTCCTGAGCAATGGTGTTTATTTTTTAAAACTTGAAACTGACGAATCAGTAATCGTAGAAAAATTGATTGTGATGAAATAAAGCGTCTCCAAACGAGAATTCTGCGATTGACATAAGATTTATTTTTTATTATAATCATAAAGAACTCCTATGCACAGAAAACCAGACTGGCTAAAAATCAAACTTCCCTCAGGTGATGAATTTAAAGAAGTATTTGAAACACTTAAATCTTACAATCTTTCAACAGTCTGCCAGGAAGCACGCTGTCCGAATATTAGTGAATGCTGGGCGAAGAAGAGTGCAACAATTATGATTCTGGGTAAGATCTGCACCCGTTCGTGTAGATTCTGTGCAGTCACCACGGGCAACCCTGAAGGAAATTTAGACCCTGATGAACCTGAAAAAGTAGCGCAAGTGGTGAAAAAGTTCGGATTGCGTTATGTTGTAATTACCTCGGTTAACCGCGATGACCTTGAAGATCTTGGAAGCAGTCATTATGCGCGCACCATCGAGGCAATAAAAAGCATGAATCCAGAAACAGATGTTGAAGCTTTAATACCGGATTTCGATGCCCGGGAAGAATTTTTGCAAAAAGTGATTGATGCCCGACCCCTGGTAATCGGTCATAATATTGAAACCGTGCGAAGGCTTACACCCTTCATCCGTGACCGAAGATGTAATTACGAAAAATCGCTCAGTGTTTTGAAAAAGATAAAAATTCTAAATTCGAGAATTTTAACAAAGAGTGGTTTTATGCTGGGCCTGGGTGAGACGGAGACTGATATAATTGAAACTTTAAAGGATTTGAGAGATGCAGGGGTAGAAATCGTTACAATCGGACAATATCTACAGCCGACCAGGAGCCATCCTCAGGTCAGAAAATATTACACACCAGAAGAATTCACCAAATACCACAGGATTGGTAAAGAGCTGGGAATAAAATATGTCTATAGCGGACCACTTGTCCGCTCATCGTATAATGCGTTCGAAGTTTTTAAGTAAGATAGAGCAAGATGGAATAATTAATACACTTATTTTGAATGAAGATTGAGTTCTTCGTGAATTTTATTTGTAAGATACAAACTCTCTTCCTCAGTAAGGGATATATTCATCTCTATTGACCAAAGATACCGGTCAACTTTTTTATCAGTCATTCTCAATCTGAGCAACCTTTCCTTTTGCTCGTTGCAGAGGGAGTCAATCCGGGAAAAATCAAAACCAAAACCGAATCTATCATTCAAAAATTGCATAACCACCTTCTGGGACTGAAAATCATCGACTAAAGAGAGATAGAAAGGAATCTCGCACCAGAGGCTCACTCCAGGCAGATTTCTTTCCCGGGCTATATACAAAATATAACTGCTGATTGCAGGTGGACCTTCATAGGTCATATTGTGTAATCCGTAATTCTTCATCTTTTCCTGTATATCACCGTTATTATACACTGACCATATCTTCCTTATCGCATTGTAATTCAGATTTGATACAAAACTATTCAATGTGTATATCTCTGAGACCGAAAGATAACTGCACACAACATCAACGATTGCCAGCACAAATTGATAATGGTTTAACTGGGGTTCATAACCTCTGAATATTACCAGATTCCTTTTTTGGTCAAAATAAAATCGGTTATAGGGGATGAAGGCAACATCATTTTCTATTTCAACACCATTTAGAGGATAGAATATTGCCGGTATTATTTCGCAGAAAATCTGGATATTTGCCTTCTCATTGATGGACTGGAATATCTTCTCACCTATCTTTCCAGGAATTTTTTCCCAGATGATAAAAAGTACGGGTTTATCTAATGGTGGCTTTTTAATCCATTTTATTAAATTATCTATCTGAATCTTTTTTGAAAAAATCCCGGAAAAATTCATCACTATGCTCCTTAAACCATTTAATCTCCTCATCACTGATCGGTGTTTTCGGTATTTGACTATCTTTCAATTGCTCAAAACCCTCTACTATTTTTTCTCTCATCTCCGGTGGAAGACTGTCTAAGAAAGTATTTAGAATCCGTTCCACGCTCCTGTCAATCTGCTCAATAAATGTATCGAGTACGGAGAGATCAACATCTAAAGACAACATTCTGGTCAAAACCTGGAGAACTGCCTTTGAACCTTTAGGCCAGGGAATGGGAAGCCACTGGATATAGTATGGTATTTCACCCATGAGGCATATCCCTTCGACTCCGTATGTCTTTGCAACTCCGATGGTCAGTCCATTCAGGCCGGTTATCGTTCCCTGCCCATTCCTTCCTTCAATCTGCGACATCAGGACAGTATTTTCATATCTTT
>JAOAFX010000092.1 GCA_026416055.1 Caldifarciminota bacterium | reverse complement strand
CAGTATCACTGACCATTGCAGCCCACAATTCTTTATGTTCAAATCATATTTATATCTTTGGAACGGAAGAACAGAAGGAAAAATATCTAAAAAAACTTTTGAAGATCCCTGGACAATATCGGATTGCCATGCTTGTGGTGATGGGCTATCCGGCTGAACCATCAACACCAGAAGGAATCGGTGGAATCAAACCCCGGCCCAGAAAAGAACTTAAAGAAATAGTCTCGTATAACGAATGGGGTAGAAAACTGCCTTAACCAGATTTTTAACCTATTGCCTATCGCCTTCTGGTTTGAAAACCATTAGGGTGATAACACTCAACAACCCACTAAATCTGACTCCCTCCACTGTTTAGTTTGATGGTTTTTGTTTCTCTGCAGGAGCGACCTCCCAGTCGCGATAATGTCATTTATACACTTAAAATAATGATATTCTTGATTTTTCAATTCATAAAAAGTGGATAGGAGTCAAGCACTAAATTTCTTGACAAAAGTATAATTTTAAATAAAATAAAATATGCAGATTCTGACGCTCATACTTGCAATCGCTGTATTAGCAACTGCATGCGTTGTTCTCATATACATCGCCCGACAGCTTGAAGAAAAGAAAAGAAGAAAGCTGACAGGTATCATTGCCCTTTTTCTGTGTATTCTGTTTACAATTTCACAAATCTCTTTTCTCCTGTTTCCTGAAGAACGCTATAGAAACTTCGGCGGGCTTTTTGGCTATTATATTTCCCGATGGATATTTTCAATAATTGGACTCTACTTTTTTGTAATTCCGGGGCTCCTTTTCTATTTCGGCTATCTTTACCTTCTTGAAAAAGAAAAAAAAGATGGCTATCATTTATTGTACTTGGTGCCAATCGGTGTGCTTGTGGATATAATCCTTTCTCTTTTTTTGAAATGGACACCTTTGAAAGATACAGCCAGCGGTGGATACATCGGTAAAATCATTAAAGACTTTTTGATTGAATTTTTTGGATACCCTGGCACTTATATAATAGTGTTATTCGGTATTATTACCATAACATTTATGACTATGAAAAAATTTATAATTCCACAGAAATTGAAACATTCAAAGCCACCTGATTCTGAAAAACCACAGGTAACTGAAACTGTTGAGCCTCCGGAAAAGATTGATGAAGAAACCAGAAAAGAGGAATCAGCAAAAGAATTAAAAGAGAAGAAAATAAAAGTCCGTAAAAGAAAAGAGTATCCCAGGTTAGATTTCAAGACCGAATTTTTGAACATCCTTGCTGAGCCAGCCAAGAAAATTGGTGTTGATACCGAAATTTTAAAAAAAGAGGCAGAGATATTGGAACAGCGACTGGCTGAATTTGATGTCCAGGGCAAGGTTGTGAATTTTGAATCCGGTCCTGTGATTACCAGATTTGAATTTGAACCTGCACCCGGAATAAAGGTAAGTCGTATTGCAAGCCTTGATAATGATCTTGCACTGGCGTTGAAGGCAACACGGGTCAGAATTGTCGCACCCATTCCTGGCAAATCGGCGGTCGGTATTGAGGTCCCTAATAGAGAACGGAGTCTGGACTATTTAAAGAGTTGCCTCCTTGATCCTAAATTTGATAATAATCCATCACCACTTGCAATAGTGCTGGGCGAAGATATCACTGGAAATCCAGTGAGTGACGACATATCAACAATGCCACATATGCTCATTGCCGGTACCACTGGTTCAGGAAAGAGTGTGTGTATAAATACCATCATCGCCAGTCTATTATACCATGCGACTTATCGTGATGTGCGATTTTTAATGATCGACCCAAAGAGGCTAGAATTGCCAATGTATAACCCTATCCCCCATCTTTTACGCCGAGCTATTACTGAACCGAAAGATGCGGTCGAAGAACTTGAGGCACTCGTTGAAATAATGGAATCAAGGTATCGGGATTTTGCCCGTGAGAATGTCAGGGATATTGATGGCTATAACGAAAAGATGCGGAAAAAGAATGGAGACATAAAACCATATATAGTTGTGATTGTTGACGAACTTGCGGATTTGATGCTCACGGCACCGAGTGAAATAGAAGAAAATATCACCCGGCTTGCCCAGATGTCAAGGGCGGTAGGTATCCATCTGGTCCTTGCAACTCAGCGCCCGTCAGTTGATGTGATTACAGGTCTTATAAAAGCGAACTTTCCCTGCCGAATAGCATTCCAGGTTGCATCAAAAACTGACTCAAGAACAATTCTTGATATGAATGGTGCAGAATCGCTCCTGGGCCGTGGTGATATGCTCTTTTTACCACCAGGTAAAGGAACTCCGATAAGATTACATGGCGCTTATATCTCAACTGACGAGGTTTGTGGCATCAGCCGTTTGATCGCCCGCCAGTATCTTTTTGAATTGCTAAAAGATCTTGAAGATGACATTGAAGAAGTTATAACAACCATCCTTGATGAAGAGTTGTGGACTGTCTTCACTGACCAGGATGACCCGGCGTTTGAAGAAAAAAAGAAATCATTGAAAAATATAATGCCTGAAGAAAAAATTGACGAAATCATTGAAAATGGCTATTATCCCAAACTGGGCGAGGCCATGGCTGAGGAAACCCCTGCTGCTGAAATCAGAGAAGGTGAAGTTGACCCGATGTTTCCCGAAGCAGCGCGTTTGGTCTTCCGTCATCAGGTAGCGAGTGTGTCGTTATTACAGCGAAGATTGAATCTTGGATATGCCCGTGCAGGCAGGATTATTGACCAGCTTGAAGCTGCAGGGATTGTAGAACCATTCCAGGGTAGTAAGTCAAGAAAGGTCCTCATCCAGAATCAGGATGAATTAGAAGCAATAATTGCAAAATATCAATAGAATTCAACCTTTTGTTATTTTCAATGCATCACAGATTATTCTTTTGTTTAAAAATCGCCAAGAAAGGGAAGAACATAATTCTAAAAACACAGACTGATGAAAAGATAAACACTATAGATATACAAAATCAAAAAATAAAAAAACTCTTCAGGTTTTTTCTTTACGAGAGTATAAAAGAACGTAAATAAAGAAAAGAGCATTGAGCCTGGAAGAACTTCAGGGATAAAGAGAGCAAACAACAGAAAACTGATGCTGATAATCAGACTGAAAGGCAATCTACCGGCTATACTATCATTTTTATAAAAAAGAACTGGAATTGTAATCACTCCATTCTTTTTATCCCCTTCTATATCATTTATATCCTTGGCACTGAAGCCAAGTGTTGCCCCTGCCAATATTCCATAAATGAGTGGTTGTGGAATTTTCTGAAATCCGGATTCTTGATGCAAAACTGCATAGCCAAATGTAATAGCAAGAAGGACTGCTACGGCGAGAACGAATGTTGATAAAAAAGGGAATCTTTTTAAACGCACAGGCGGTAAAGAATAGATAACACCTAAAAGCATAAATGTAAACATGACAAGAAAAGTATAATAATTAAATATCAAAGAAATGGCGATGGCTATTAGAAACATTACAAAACCAGCATTCTGATAGTATTCTTTTTTAATCCCCTTCAATATCGGATTTCGGGGTCGGGATAGGGAATCGGTATCTGTATCAAAAAAATCGTTTAAGATCTGCAATGCCCAGAACCCGATTGCAGATCCAAGAAAGATAAAGAAAATTCCTAAAAAATTAAAAAAATCCCTGAAGTTTATTTTTCCGGAGAAGCCTTCTGCCTGAATAAAACTCATTAAACTGATCAAACCATAAAAGGCCATCCTTTCAACACGGATTGAAGATGTAAATATTTGAAAATCATTATGGTCAATTAAGTAGATATAAACAAAAAAGAGAATTATAAAAAACGACATGTAGATACCACAAAATTTCTGGGTATCAGTGTTGAGAATTCCACCCGGGACATAGACAAGTTCAGGAACGTTTCGAGCAATGATTGTAGTTATTCCACCGCAGAATAATATCGCTCCCAGCACTACAAAAAATATTAGAAATCCCTTCATGATATGAGTGGTCTTCATATATCCATATAAACCGGCAAATAAACAGATTACGATAATGACAATTCTCTGCCCATCAGATACACCGATGTCCAAAAGTGAAACAAAAGGATTCAAAAAATGCAAGAAATATTTTTCCAATCTTTCAGGATATGTTATATAACATCCACCATAGATCAGCGCATCAATAACAGGCACGAAGATTATCAAACCCAATCCCAGGGCACCAGCCTTTGTAACTTTGATAATATCCTCATGAAGTAATAATGAAAGTAATATACCAATGAATAGAAAAGTACTCAAATAAAATAACGGAAAATGGAGGAAATACATCAAGACCGTACGATAGGAAAAACCTGAATAACCTATACGATGTGTACCCTCTAATATTCCCTCAAAAAAAATCCGTAAAAAAATCCAGACAAGTATCAAAACAAAAGCGTATTTAAAGGGATAGTTCTCAATCGAAGATAAAAATTTTTTTATCCTCATTATTGAAATCTTGATTTAGTAAGAATTTTTAAACTAAATTGTCTCCACGCGATTTCGGCCCAGTTTTTTTGCCCGGTATAGAGCGAGGTCGGCTTTTTTTATCAACTCCTGGGCGTTTTGCGCAGACTGGGGATATGTGGCGACACCGACTGAAATAGTCGTGCCCACCTTTCCGAATTTCTTTAAAGTTATGTAATTATTTTCTATCGCCTGCCGGACCCTCTCACAGACCTTAAGCGCAGCATTATTGGGTGTTTCAGGAAAAATTATTGCAAACTCCTCACCACCATACCGGGCAACCAGGTCAGTATCACGGACTGTGCTCTTCAATTTTGAGGCGATGGAGATTAACAGTTGATCCCCGGCCAGATGACCGTATTTATCATTGAAATCCTTAAAATGGTCTAAATCAATCATCGCCAGGCTCACATATCGGGCATAGCCCCTTCCCCGCTTTATTTCATTTTCCAGAATTAAATCAAAATGCCGGCGATTGGCAATCCTGGTGAGTGAATCGGTCAACGACATCTCCTTGGTTTCGTTGTAAAGCCGGGCATTTTCAATAGCAACTGCAGCCTGGGAGGCAAAGACACTCAACATCTTAATATCATTTTCTTTAAAGGCATCCAGCTTTTCACTCTCTATATCCAGAACACCGATTACATTGCCGCGGACAATCAGTGGAATTGCTGCTTCTGATTTTATGGTTTTTTTACCCATTACATAAAAAGGACACTTGCTCACATCCGGTACATAATATGGTTTCCCGGTCGCCGCAACATAACCGGTAATCCCCTCTTTTTTATCAATACTGAGCCTGGTATTCTTTGCTACATATTCAGGATAACCGCTTGATGCGCGGATATAGAGTTCATTGGTATCTTTGTCCACAAGTAGTATCGCACAGTTTTCGTAACCAAAATTTTTGCAGATAACATCGAGGATCTTTTTGAGAACATCATCAAGCTCCAGTGTAGAAACTAAAGATTGGGCAATGGTAAAAGAGGCGGCCAATTCCCTTGTTCTGGCAACTGCCTCTTCATATAACATGGCATTGTGGAAGGCTACGCTCAGACGATCAGCAATTAACTCTAAAATCCTCACTGTTTCTGTATCGAAAGCATTCAGTTCGCTACATTGGACATCCAGAATGCCAACAAGTTTTTGGCGAATCTTTAAGGGAATCGCTACTTCTGACTTTGTAGATGTCCGACCAAAGGAGACATAACGAGTGTCGCTGGAAACATCGTTCACAACGATGGTCTTACCCTGTTCGGCTGATGAACCCACAAGACCCTGCCCGAATTTCATTCTCAGGTCTTTTGGTACTTCATCAAGAAACCCCTTGGAAAGCTTTTTCAAAACGAGTTCGCCATTTTCCTTTAAAAATATTGCAACATTGAACTTTTCGAAATATTCTAAAATTGATTCAGTAACACTTTCGCAGATTTCCTGGATATCAAGACTTCTGGTCAAACGATGGACAATTTTATTCAACATTTCAAGTTCTTTAACCCTTTTCATTTCTTCTTCAACGAGCCGTGTGTTGGCAATTACGACTGCGGCCTTTGATGCAATATTGCTCAGGAATAATTCATCCTCCCAGGTATAGGCATTTTCTTTTTCGTAATCCTGGATGGTCATAACCCCTTCCACATTGCCCTTGTAAAT
>JAOAFX010000091.1 GCA_026416055.1 Caldifarciminota bacterium | reverse complement strand
GAGATAAGGGGGAAACCTCCTCCTTATGCGCCTGTAGCTCAACAGGATAGAGCAACGGATTTCTAATCCGTAGGTTGGGTGTTCGATTCACCCCAGGCGCGTTTGCCTCGCTAGCTCAATTGGCAGAGCAGCGGATTCTTAATCCGCGGGTTGCAGGTTCGAGTCCTGCGCGGGGTATTTGTAAAGATAGAAAGTAGTGATTGGAGATAATGAGGATACCTCTCCCGACAATCTGGTGGTTTGCTCGATGCGATATTTTTTCCAGTAGAGCAAACCAAACGGTTATGGGATGATGCGTAAGAAAAGGTTGACGAGGGGGATTCGAGGTCTCCACGAACTTTGCGGCTCTGTTTAGAAAAGTGAGTGGAGATAAGGGGGATACTTCCCCCTTATGGTGGGTATAGCTCAATGGTAGAGCACTGGACTGTGGCTCCAGGCGTTGCGGGTTCAAGTCCCGTTACCCACCCTGCCTGAACGCCTTAAGGAATTTTCCTGAAAACTTATCCGTCATTCTTTCTGGCAGATGAAGTTTTTTCAGATTTTTATTACAACAACGAATTAGCAAGCCAATGCACTCCGAATTAACACTAAATATCAATCTACCATAAAAAGCAGGTAACCAACAAGGTTTCAAAATTTGGTGATGGGAAGGCTTTAGCCTTGCCAAACATTTCTAATCTTTTTCATCACACCGGGCTCCACCCGGATGAAAATTTTTCGTCAGGATAAATCTGAAGACTACATTTTGAAGAAAAACTGAAAGATTACAATAACGACTTTATTCTACAATTTCTAAAATCTACTTGTGATGGGCGAAGTACTCGCGGATCAGATTCTGGACATACTCCTGTCGTTTGAAGTATAAACTTTTAACCTTTCTCTTTTTATGCTTTGCCAGGGCATAGTGAGCAACGATAGGAAGGCCGACGGTTGCATCTATGTAGCAAACTACTGCATCAGGCAATCGCGTTGGGTCAACCTTTCCCCAGGAAACTGCCTCATGGGGTGTGGCACCGGATAACCCTCCAGTATCAGGTCGGGCATCGGTAATCTGGAAGAAATAGTCGTGACCGACTTCCTTAATTCTCAACACTTCCTGAATCTGGGGTTCGGTCTGTAGCAAGAAGTTTTTGGGGCTGCCACCCCCAATCAGGAGCGCTGCTGACTTGCCCCCTTGCCTTTTTGCAGCAAGGACGATCGCAGTGCTCTCATTGACATCAATCGATGGATTTATGCGCAGTTTGCCGCCCACGATTTCTCTTTCAGCAATATTCATACCCAGGGTAGAATCACCCGGAGAGCTTGTAAAAAGGGGAATCCCGAGTCTATAAGCACAGGCAAGGACTGACACATCTTTATTCCCGGTTTTTTCTTCCCATTCTGCAGCGTATTTACCGAGCAAATAATGAAACTCTGCTGTTCCCATTTCTTTTTGAAATTCTGGTTGTTTCAAAATGCTGCGGAGAATTTCATCCGTTGCCATCAAGCAATCACTATAACCCAGCAATATATCATAGATACGCACCACATCATTTTTTCTCAAATCCGCATCGTCTACAAGGGGTGTTCCAACATGTAATGGAAAGTTGAAGGCAAAATGTAAATCATGGTATAGATTTGCACCTGTAGAAACAACCCAGTCTATGAATCCTGCCTTCATCATAGGAATGATCACTGATTTCCCCAGACCCGCAGGAATGAGTGCTCCTGCCAGACTCATACCCACTGTAACATCAGGTTCGAGCATTTTCTCTACAAATAATCGACAACCTTCACGCAGACGGGCAGAATTGTAGGCAAGGAATACATTTTCAATAATATCTTCGAGTTTTTGTTTTCCGTTCAGTGCCGGTGGGAAAATTCTCGGTCCTGATAAATATCTTTTTTTGTGGGGATACCTTTTCTTTTTAAGCCAATCTGGAGTTTCATCCAGATCTTTTTTTATGCGGTGCGTTCTTTTCATCATGCCTCCTAAGGTATTATCACCACCTTTGCCGGTGGTAGCCCATTAAAATTGGTGGCAGTTGCCCAGGAATAAGCACCAATATTTTCCACATAAACTATATCTCCAATATCAAGTTCAGGAAGTTCTTCACTTGTAGAGATTATATCAAATGAATCGCAGGTGGGACCTGCAAGGGTCGTTATTTGGGTAACTCCTTTTTTTAGCACTTTGTACTGATACTTGCAATGATCATAGACAATTCCTGAAAGTGAGCCATAAACACCGTCATCAAGATAGTACCAGTGCTTATTATTCCTTATCGATTTACCGATTACCCTCATCACCAGAATACCAGCAGGACCACACAATACCCTACCAGGTTCGGCAATGATTTGTATATTTTCTGGAAATAATCTATTGAGTTCTTTATTGATGCTTCCTGCAGTCTGTGCAAAGAGATCTTTTTCGTAGTCAAAGTGTTTTATTGGAAAACCACCGCCAATGTCAAGAATCTCAAGTGGTATCTTTTTAAGCTGGGCATCTTTAAATATGATTGATGATATTTCCAGTGCATCAAGGTAATTCTCAATATGGGTATTCTGCGAGCCCACATGGAAACTGACACCAACCGGTTTTAATCCGAGCCGGATTGCCTTGATTAAAAAAGGTATTGCATCTGGTGGCTCTGCACCAAATTTCAAGGACAGTTCTACCATTGAACCGACATTGGGAACCTTTATACGCACCAGAACACGTGCACCGGGTGCATATCTTGCAATTTTGTTTAATTCATATTCATTATCAAAAGTCATAAGGTCAATTTTATTACTTGCTGCAAATTTCAATGCCTCAGGTGTTTTCACAGTATTGGCAAAAATCATCCGGTCAGGTGCAACCCCCATGTCAAGAAGAGTTTTCATCTCCTGTATGGATGCTACATCAAATCCTATTCCTGCATCTGCAAATGTCTTGAGGATAAATGGATGTGAATTTGATTTGACTGCATAAAACGGTTTTACCCGGGGCAATAGTGTCTGGAATCGCTTCAACTGAGAAAGGAGCTTGTTCTTGCTTATCAAAAAAAGCGGTGTATTATGCTTGCGCACAAGGTTTTCAATGATTTTCTTAATGTTATTGTTTGACTTTGCTTTCACTTTACTCCTTTTATTGAGCAATTAAATCTTCAGAAAATGAATCCATCTCTCCTCTTATCCTCCAGATTCTCAATTTCATTTCCGGGTAATCTTTTAATAATTCATGCATATCTTCATCGATAGTCTTAATATCTTCACGGGTAATCGTTATCGGCTCATGTGCAAGTTCTATTCTTTTGACTGATATGCCTGTGAATTTCGAAAGTAATCTGGGTGTGATTATAATCAGCTCAATCGTTGTGTTCCCAGAACCGAGCCGCATTATCTTTAATGGATAAAATAGTTTCTGAGTGCGGAAATGATAATGGATTGGTTCCAGGGTATGTTGAATTTCAGTTAGTTTTATAACATCAAAGACAAACCAGACAAAACCTTCGTTAATATATTCTTCAATCAATTTCTTATGGCCATCAGTGATTATATCTCTTTCAAATCCCAGAGATTTCAGATAATTACTCACCCATTCAACAAAACCTTCAGCTTCTTTGAGGCGGACAACAGATATATCATGCGCCCCAATCTTCTCATGGAATGTGATTTCGGCTGGTGGTAGAACTTCTCCTCCAGTAGTTCTTTTCCCATTCTTTTTTCTGCTCATATGAATTCTTTGATTTATAAGATTCACTGCTTTGTGGAAAGTCTCAATATCTCCTTTTCTTACTTCTGGTTCAGAAGGTAAGGGAAGGACTTCAAGAACCATGGTGGAATCAGATGCGTGCAAATCAGTTGATAATAATAAAATTTCTTCTTCACCATTCCAGGCAATGATTGCCCTTTGATTTGGTTCAAAGATTGTAACCCCTGGATTAAAAGGAATCAAACCTCGGTCGGCATAAATCAATGAAACCAGAAGTATTTTCAATAGAAAAATTTTTTTGAACATGATGTGATTATAACAATTATTCTAAAAAAATCAATAGGAATGTTTTTATGTCTTGACAGGCAAAAAAGGTTCTTAATTGAGTGGTTCAGTAGGTGTACTGAAACAGGGATTAGATTTGTTAATAAAATAACCGGAACACAGTATCGATTCAAAAAATTTCACAAATTTTTCACAAACTTTGATTATAAATATATGGGTGTCTGGAAATCAGGTAATTTTATCTTATATTCCCTTTAAGGGAATCCGGTCTTTGAGAAGTAATTTCAAGATACATCGCGCAACAGGTTTTTTATCTGAATCCCCATCGTGCTCTGGGGTCGTGGGGTTGGGCGCAGAAGTTGTGCATAGATAGTGATTTCAATCTGTTTAATTCTGGCGAAGACAAAAAGATGGATTAAAAGATTATAGAAGATTTTAAGGATTCGCTCAGCAAAAAATGAGTTTCTGATTGATAAAATCAGAGAAAGTGCTAATGTTGGGTGTATCAAAGGAGGTGTATTATGAAAAAGATTTTTATAGTTGCTATAGTATGCCCATTTTTAGCCTATTCTCATTTTAATATCCGCTACAACACAATCGGACAATGGGAGGTTGCGTTATCCAATTACGGAAAATTCGGACAATCGCAGAGTATCGGTCCGGGTGCTTTCTGGCCCAGAGGGTCAGGGCATAACTATATTTTTGGTGCAGGAATATGGATTGGGGCTATCGCACCAGATGGTGATACACTCGTTACAATTGGATATGGTCTGGCTGGTGCTGAAACTGAATTTGGTCCTGGCTTACCATATACTAATGTAGGTAATCCTCAGTGGAAGGTATATTTTTCTACAGATGATGATTACCCATTCGTTCCAGTCTCTTTTGAAGATGGATATGCGATCTTTAATGATTTTGACCCGACTTATCATATGCCTAATGATACAAGACCAATAGGTATTACCGTGACATTAAAGACCTTTGTCTGGCCTAAAGGCTGGGCAGACGATATTTTATTTTTGAGATACATAATCAAAAATGATACAAATTATACTATTAATAATCTCTACGCAGGCATCTGCATGGATTATGACATTGGAAATGAAGTTGGAAGCCCCAATGACCGTGGTGGTATAGATTTAGCAAGAAAATTATTCTTTGGCTGGCAAAACCGATACGAGCCTGGCTGGGATTCAAGGGGAATGATAGGATTAAAGTTGCTTTCGCCTTACTCCCTCTCCTGTTTTAAACGATTTACACTTGCTTTTTTTCCGATTTATGACTGGCAGAGGTATATGGTAATGGCGGGGTATAATTTTAATAATGGCAATTATGAGCCATTTGATACGGTCTGGTTTCCACCCGATGACCAGAGAATTCTGATATCAACAGGACGATGGAATCTTCCTGCCGGAGACAGTATTATTCTTGATTGGGCATTGATTGCCAGCCATGATTCCATACCGCCAAGTCCTGAGATGGAACATAAAGCAGATAAAGCACAGGGTATGTTTAATATCGGTTTACACAGTGTTCAGGTTATAAATCCTAATGGTGGTGAAATCATTTCGGGGATATACCGGATTGACTATAATGCAAATTCATCAACGAATAATCCACTACTTGTTGATATTTTTTTTAAGTCTGAACATGGATTTGATACAATAGCCCTGTATCAATCAAATACTGGATACTACAACTGGCATACTGATTCATTTCCTGATTGTGTGCTGGGCAAGGTTATGATTATGGCTTATGATACAATCACCTTCGGTCTTGATATTTCAGATAACCACTTTATAATCAATAATCCCGGCAATGCTCCACCATTCTTGAAAGTCTATTCACCGAAGACCTATCCCTATTCAGCTGGTATGGATACATTTTCTCGCAATTCTGATATTATCTGGTTTGCCCGGGACCCGGAATTTCAGGATTCCCTTTTTATCAATATTTACTTCAAGAGTCAATATGATTCTATTTTCCGGCCCATTGCGCTTAATGAGCCCAATGATAGCCATTTTATCTGGAATACCCTGCCCTATCGGAATGGCTCTGGATTACTGGTTCTGGAAACACATGATGAGCAGTTTACAGTTGCTGAAACAATCCGGGTCTATCTTTTGAATCAGATCTCAGGAGGACCGGTTAATCCTGTTCAGGGTTTAAACAATTGTGTCAATCTTGCCTGTTTTGTCCACCAACCAGAAAATCTCACCGGGCACACTTATGAGATTGAGTTCCTCCAATACCGGAGAATACAAACCGATACTTTTCAAAATTATCCCGAGTATATTTATAAGATTACTGATTTGAATACAGGCCAGGTTGTCCTTGATACATATTCGCTAAAGAATTCATACTTTAGAGATTACTTTTATTCCCGAATTGTGCTCAATGATTACTCACCAATTG
>JAOAFX010000090.1:254-6494 GCA_026416055.1 Caldifarciminota bacterium | reverse complement strand
GCGTCAGATGTGTATAAGAGACAGCGGTGACACTGTATATTACTATATTCTTGTCAGAAATAATCACAATATCCGCCGGACATCTCCATCCTATGTACCGCCACAATATTACTCATTCAGGGTTCTTCCAGTTGCTGTTCTGGAACATGTTGTCCAGAAGATAAATGGCTTTGCAATTTATCCCAATCCAACAAAAGGGATTCTTAATTTCTCAGTAAATCTTCCCTATCCTGCTAATGTAAGGATTGAGATATATAATTCCCTAGGTCAGAAATTGAATGTCTTTGAAGGAAAATACAATAAAGGAAGGCATACCATCACATGCGACCTGACAACAGGCAATAAAGACCTTCCCAGTGGTGCTTATTTTTATCAGGCAAAGATTGATAACGATATAATCAACGGTAAATTCCTGCTGGTAAGATAGGGATGTAACAAAATAAGCACAGGTTAAGATGAAGATAGTAAAGAAAATTGCGGAATTAAAAAGATTAATAAAACTGGTGAAGAATAAAAAGAAAATCATTGGCTTTGTACCGACGATGGGTTATCTCCATGAAGGGCATCTATCTTTGATAAGGATTGCACGCAAACACAGCGACTATGTCGTATGTTCAATCTTCGTTAACCCAATTCAATTCGGTCCGAATGAAGATTTCAATCGTTATCCAAGGGATTTTAAGAGGGATGAATCACTCTTAAAAAAAGAAAAAGTAGATTTGTTATTCTACCCTTCTGTAAAAGAAATGTATCCAGAGGGCTATAAGACTTATGTTGAGGTAGAAGGATTGAGTTCGGTGTTATGTGGAAAATCAAGACCCGGACACTTTCGAGGTGTAGCAACGGTCGTTCTAAAATTATTCAATATTGTTCAACCTGATATTGCAGTCTTCGGAGAAAAGGATTACCAGCAGGCTTTGATAATCAAACAGATGGTCAGGGATTTGAATCTAAATGTAAAGATTATTACCGCCCCGATTGTCCGCGAATCAGATGGGCTGGCAATGAGTTCGAGGAATACATATCTGAACACTGAGGAACGCGTAAATGCTACAATAATAAACCAGGCATTAATCTGGGCAAGGGATGTTTTCTACAAGGAAAATATAAAAAGTCCGGAATATATTCTCAACCGTATGAGACAGATGATAGAGGATAAGGGTGGCACTATTGATTATATCGCTATCGTGGACAAAGAAACTCTTGAACCGGTGAGATTTGTGAAAAAAGGCGACCGGATATTACTGGCAGTATATTTCGGGCGAACAAGACTGATAGATAACACAGCGGTTTAAATAAGAAATTTTAACAGAATTCTTTATATTAACTTCTTTATACAATCTCACCAATCGGTGTTCGACCTCTGACACCGGTTATCAAGACTTTATAGACAGAGCCGATTCTTAATTTTTGGGTTACGATCACATCTTTATTTCCTCTCGTTTTACCCCTTGTGCCGTTTTCTGCCTTCTCTTCAAATAATACTTCGTAAGTCCTGCCTATCATCTGTTCAGTTTTTTTCTTTATGATTTGACTTTGAATCTCAATGAGAATTTTTAAGCGTTCTTTTATCACATCCTCGGGAAGGGAAGGATACTCACCAGCCTTTGTGCCCGGGCGATAGGAATAACGATACATATAGGCATCATCAAATTCAATACTTTTTATGAGTTCAATCGTTTCATTGAATTCATCTTCGGTCTCGGTCGGAAATCCAACGATGATATCGGTGGTGATTGTGGCGTCGGGGATATTTTTTTTGATTTTTTCAATTTTTATTAAATAATCTGCCTTGCTATATTTTCTATTCATCAGTCGTAGAATTCTATCACTACCCGACTGGAGCGGCAGATGGAACCATTCACATATATTTTTATTCTCTTTTATAACCCTGATTATTTCCTCATCAAAATCCTTGGGATGAGAGGTTAAAAATCTCAATCTAAATATACCGGTTTCCCTGGCAACAATCTCTAAAAGTTTTGGAAAGTCCACACCCTGGTAATGATATTCATTAACATTCTGTCCCAGGAGGGTGATGTCCTTCACACCTGATGACACAAGTTCGTTCACTTCCTTCAGGATATCCTCTACTGGCCGGGAGCGGAGCCCACCACGCACGAATGGAACGATGCAATAAGAACAGAAGTTATTGCAGCCCCGGGTGATTGAAACAAAATCCGAGACCTTTTTTGATTTGCGACAGATACCAGTATATAACTCATTGCCAACTTCAGTATCAATGATCTTTGTCTGCCCCTGAATGATTGATCCCAAATAGCGCGGAATTTTTCGATAGGAATCAGGGCCGAGTATAAAATCAACAAATGGGTATTTACTGATTATCTCACCGGCAAGGCGTTTCGCCATACAGCCAACGACTCCCAGTGCCTTGCCTTTTTTTTCGCGCCATTTTTTTAAAGTTGAAATATAACCGAGTGCCCGTTGCTCCGCATGATTACGGACCGAGCAGGTATTAACCAGAACTATATCTGATTCTTCTATCCTTTCAGCAGGTAAATAATTTTCTTCAATGAGTATTTCCTGTATCACATCAGAATCATTTTTATTCATCTGGCAGCCGAAGGTTTTTATGTAGAATTTATACATTTCAAATTAGCACCCCACGGGTTTCGGTTTTTGTAACATTAACTATCCGAATTTTTCTCAACTCTTTTTCTTGGCAGGTGCCTTCAATATTGACCTTTATATAGTTATCAGACAATCCTTTTATGTAATTTTCCTTTTTTTCAATGATTACCTCAAGAATCTTATTAAAAAGGCTCTGCCGGAATTTAAAGTTCTTTTCTGCAATTAAGCTCTTCAATATCCATAGCCGTTTTTTCTTCTCAGTACTGTATACTGGATCACCAAACCTGTAAGCATCGGTGATCGGTCTGGGTGAGTAGGTGAAGATATGGAGATGGGTGAATGGGAATTCCTGGATCAATTTTAAAGTATTATTGAATTCTTCTTCCTTTTCTTCAGGAAATCCGACGATGATATCGGCACCGATGGCGACATCAGAAAAGTTTTTTGAGATTAATTCAAGGATGTTTTTTATATGGTGCGAATCATACTGTCTGCCCATCAGAGAAAGAATCCTGTCATCACCACTCTGGACTGGAATATGAAAATGCCGGCAGAAAGGTAAATCTTTGAGACATGATATAATTTCAGGATCTATGAAATTCGGTTCAAGCGAAGATAATCTAATTCTTGGGAGTTCTGGAATTTTTGATAATTCTCCGAGCAACTCGATCAGTGTGGTTCCGGTGTCAATTCCGTAAAGACCGATGTTGGCACCTACCAGAACGATTTCATTAAAACCGAGATACTTTGCCCAAGCAATCTCTTTTTTTATTTCTGCTACTGGCTTACTAAACACTTTTTTCCGTATCCTTGAGACGACGCAATAGGTACAGGTTTGATTACATCCATCTTCTATCTTCAAAAAATAGCGCGCTTTATCGGGTGAAGGGAATATTCCTTTTATAAGAGAATTTCTCCGGTCATTATCAATAATTTCGCAGTCCGGAAATAATTCTGGATTGAGATGGGCAAGGCAACCAGTGACTATTATCTTTTTATCTGGAAAAAGTCTTTTTGCCTGGCGAAATTTTTTCAGCGATTTTATCTCAGCCTCACGGGTTACGCAGCAGGTATTTACGATAACAATGTTTTCAGAATCCTGCAGGCAACGCACAAGGCAAGAGCCCTCATACTGATTTAATTTACAACCAACATTATAGAGAACTGTCAATTCTGCCTTTGGTAAAGGCTATTCTTTTTCTTTTTTTATTATCTCTTTAGTCTTATCGCCTAATATATCACCGATGGTTATCTTATCAACTGCAGGCTTAATTTCCTCTTTTTCTTTTCTTCTTATTGCAGGTCGGCCAAGACCTTTTTCAGCCAGAACGATCCTTCTCAATTTTGTGTTATATTTTTTAACGATGAGCTCCAGTTCTTCATCAATCTTGTAGAGATCCTTTAAATTCTTTCCTTTCCGTTCCAGATATCGGGCTGGTATGAATTCCTCAAAATTGCCTTCGAGCATAACCCGCAGACCTTTGGGTAATATGTCACTGACTTTGCCTGTTAATTCAGAATTCTCCGGATACTTTTCCATCAATTTGATGAATGGATCTTCATGAAGGTGCTTTATACTTAAGGAAATTTTTCTGTTTTTACGGTCAATGGAGCGGATGACTGCCTCCACCTTCTGCCCCTTCTTAAAATAGTCAGATGCCTTTTTAACTTTCCTGTCCCAGAAAAAGTCATTTACATGGATTAAACCTTCAAGCCCATCAGGTAGAGTGACGAAAGCCCCAAAATCCTTCAGATTTGTAATCTTCACCGTGACTTTTTGCCCGATCTGATATTTTTCATCCACGACTGACCATGGGTCTGGCTGGGTCTGCTTCATACCTAAATATATTTTTCTCTCATCACGATCAACCGAAAGGACAACTGCCTCAACAACATCACCAATTTTTACAAGGGCATTGGGATCCTTGATATCCTTTGACCAGGTCATATCCGAGATATGGACAAAACCCTGGATATCCTTTTCCAGTTCAATAAACGCACCGTATTCCACGATGTTGACTACCCTGCCTTTAACCTTTGTGCCCGGTTGATATCTCTTTTCAATCGCCTCCCAGGGATGTGGCATAAGTTGTTTCAACCCAACTGAAATCCGGGCTGATGCCTTGTCCAGAGAAAGAACTTTTACCTTCAGTTTTTCATTAAGTTTTACTGCCTCACTTGGATGGGTCAGTTTTGTCCATGACATATCACTGATATGGAGCAGTGCATCGATACCACCGATGTCGATGAATGCACCGTAATCGGCGATATTCCGGACGGTTCCTTCGATGATATCCCCGACCTTTAATTTGCTGAATATTCTCTTCTTGATTTCTTCCTGTTCAGCTTCAATTGCGAGTTTACGGGAAACGACGATATTCTTCCGCAGCATATTAATCTTGACTATCTTTACACCAATCTTCTGTCCGATAAGGGCATCCGGATTTGTCTGGGGTTTGAAGTCGATCTGGGAGCTGGGTAGGAATGCATCAACACCTAAAAGGTCAACTGTAAAACCTCCTTTGATTTTCTTGCGAATCGTTGCCTCGGCTATTTCTCCGTTCTCATAAATCCTTTTTATCTTATCCCAGGCTAACTGGAAATCCGCCTTTTTCTTGGAGATTACCGGAAATCCTTCCCGGTTTTCAAAAGCCTCAAGAAAGACATAAATCTCCCTGCCTTCGACTGCATCCTCAGGATTAGAGAACTCTTCGAAGGGTAGGAAGCCTTCGGCTTTTAAGCCAAGATTGACGAGCACACCGTTCTTGGTGCGCTTTACAATCGTTGCCTTGACGATGTCACCTTCTTGGTGGGCGACATAACTTTCTTCGAGCAGTTTATTAAGTTCGCCATCTGAATGACCGTTCATTATTCTTAAAACCTCCCTGGAATGTTTTTGCCATTCCAGGTAAGGATTATATCCAATTTTTAAACCTTGTCAATTAGCCGATTTTTGCTCTGACCATCAAAATGCCAAAGCCGATGATAACATTCATCAGGGTAAATGCTATGATGGTCTCAACTATTCCGAGAATGGGAATGAAGATAATCGTGGTCAGGATTGCACCAAGGCTCGCACCGAGCAGATCGATACCGTATAAAAGACCTGCCTTTTCTTTTCCTGAAAGAGTTATTGCCAGAGGAAAATGGATTCCACCGATGAATCCGGCAACAAAGACAAAAAATGCAATTACATAACCAGTGTCCAAAATTCTGGTAAAAAGTAGAATGAGTAAAAGATAAGCCCCGAGTGTGAACTGAACGATAGATAGAAAGTATAACCTTTTTGATTTTGATAATATAATATTCTGAAATTTTTTTATAAAAAGTAATGTCCCCATGCCCAGACCGAGCATGAATAATCCAACGATAATTCCAATCCAGTGGTAGAGATAACCATGGAAGGACTGAAAAATTATCAATAAGATTATCTCAGAGGAAATTCCTGTGGCACCGGCGCCGCATACCGAAAGAGGGATAATTTTTTTATGTCTTAAGAATAATAGTAAGGGAATTAATAATAGAAAAAAGTAACTCCGGGGAAGATTGAAAATCTTTGTAAGAAGTCTTTTAAGATTTACCAAAGTTATACCTCCCCATAACAGCGTATTTAAGTAGTAGCATACAGGTTTTAAATCCGTATTGAGA
>JAOAFX010000090.1:0-244 GCA_026416055.1 Caldifarciminota bacterium | reverse complement strand
GTCAAGGCGATTCTCGATATACATAATTTTTTCCTGATTAAGGGTGTAATCAAAGATGTCGGGATTTACATACTTTAGGTTGAGTTTGCGGTCGATGATGTTTTCTTTCAGGATTTCTCTTAAATCTTTTTCCCATCTTCTGTCTTGGGCAATATAGGTTGCCTTTGCCACGGGCAGCACGATAACATTCTGGAATACACTATTCAAGGTATTTTTGATTGTAGCAAGAAACTGGCTGTAAGCC
>JAOAFX010000008.1 GCA_026416055.1 Caldifarciminota bacterium | reverse complement strand
TCCTGTTTGTGTGGGATCCTTATTCAATTCCAATCATATCTCCGGTCGGTGGCAGGGTGAAATACCGGGACATCGAACTCGGAATAACGCTTCAGGAAAACTGGGTTGACGAAAGATCCGGTGGCAAACAGGCGATCATCGTTGAAGATCGCATGCGTAAGTATCATCCCAAGATTATCGTCTTCGACCCCCGGACTGATAAAGAAATAAAAAGCTTCTCAATCCCGGCTGGTGCTTATCTCATGGTAAAAAATGGTGAAGAGATAACCCCCGGAACTTTAATTGCTCGTATCCCGAAAGAAATCGGAAAGAGTAAGGATATCACCGGAGGCTTGCCCAGGGTGGAGGAACTTTTTGAGGCAAAATATGTAAAAGATGCAGCTGTGGTATCTGAGATAGATGGTATCGTGGATGTTGAAGAAGAAAAGGGCGCATGGGTTGTAACAGTCACACCTGAAGTTGGTGAGAAAAAAGTATATAAAATTCCTGCATCCCGTTATTTAAAAGTGCATTCCGGAGAGCAAATAAAAGCTGGTGACCCACTGTGCGAAGGACCTATCGATCCCCATGATATTTTGCGAATAAAGGGTCCAATGGAAACACAGAGATTTCTCGTCAATGAAATACTGGAAGTTTACAGAATTCAGGATGTCAAGATTGATGACAAACACATTGAAGTCATTGTTCGCCAGATGCTCCAGAAGGTAAAGATTGAAGATCCAGGGACAACACAATTTGTGAGCGGAGAGATAGTAGACAAAAGGCGAGTAACTGAAATAAATCAGAGGATACTTTCAGGAAGTGAAGGAGGGCATGCAAAACCAGCCACCTACCGCCCGGTACTTTTGGGGATAACAAGGGCTGCCCTTTCGAGTGAATCATTCTTCTCCGCTGCTTCATTCCAGGAAACTGCACGGGTACTTGCCGATGCTGCGCTCGAAGGAAAAACAGATACCCTTGAAGGATTGAAAGAAAATGTCATCGTTGGGCGTATCATCCCTGCCGGTACCGGATTTAGAAAATTTCAAAAAGTAGAACTCCTCCCCGAGAAGGCAACTGAAGTTGAAGCCGGGTAAATCTTCTGCTCTTTTATAAATAAACTGAATAATTCTACAATTTCAAACCTAAAAAATGGTTTAAAGATTCACGAATAAAGATGATTATAGGGATTGCGAGAAGCAATCCCCAAAATCCACCAGCTCCACCACACAGAATGAGTGCTAACATCACAACCACTGGATGTAACCGGGAAACCTTTCCAATAATGAGCGGTCCGAGCAAGAGATTCTCAAGAATCTGTTCACCGACATAAACTGAAATAATTTTAATAATCGTGATTGAAGATGGTGGCGTAAGCATTCCAATAAGTAATGCCGGTATGAAGCTTATTATAAAACCCACATTGGGTATTAAATTACAAAGTGCAGAAATGATACCCAGGAATACATAATACCTGACACCAACAAGCCACAAAGAAAAACCGATTAAAAAACCCACAATGATCGTCATCAGAAGCTGACCTCTGAAGTATCTTGATAGACTTACATTCAACTTTTTCAAAAGGGAATTAAAACTCTCCTTTTCTTCACCGGGTAATAGGTTTTCGATCCACGCCTTTATTTTTTCTCTATCGAGAAGCAAAAGATATGTGATGATTGGTATAAGAATGTAATTATAGAGTAATAGTAAAAGACCCTTCATACCCTGCCCGAGCCGCAAGACTGTCTGCAGAATGCCGTTTAAAAGTGTTCCCAGATAATTATTAATAGCGTTCATAACTATTTCCTGGGTAATATTAAATCCGATCATATTGAGTCTCTTAATCAGAACATCAAAGAGTATACGGCTCTGTGTAATAAAATCAGGGATTTTCGCGGTTAGAAATTTCAATTCATTGATTAAATTAATGGTCAATAAAAAAAGGACCGAAGGAATGATAGCCATAAGCGGCAAGAGAACGATCAGAATTGCCACAACCCGGGGAATCTTTCTTTTCTCAAAGGTATCGACAATGGGCGCGATTATATAGGCGATACCGGCACCTATTATGAACGGCATCAATATGGAAAAATAGCGTATTATAACAAATAGAACAAGAAAAAGAATTGAAATAAAGAATAAAGTCCGCGCCACTCCTTTCTTTCGCTGAGGCCAGAGTATGATCAGGGTCAATAACAAAAGCCCAACTGGTGAAAAGACCCTTGAAATGAATACAAATATAATGAGGATAACTATTGCGATATAAACAATTATCTGTTCCATTTTTACCCAGTTCAGCGATTCAGAAAATGGTATGCATTTATCGCTGCCTGAGCTCCCTCACTGCATGCGACAACCACCTGGCGAATCTTTTTTGCCCTTACATCACCAGCAGCAAATATCCCCGAAATTGAAGTATTGAGTTCTTCATCAGTAATAATGAAACCCTGTTCATCCATCTCAAGGGTATCTTTGACAAATTGTGTGTTGGGGATTAATCCCACATATATAAATACTCCATTGACGTTAATATATTTTTCTTCTCCGGTCTTTCTATCTCGCACCTTAATACCCTCAACATTTGACCCACCCATGATTTCAATAGCTTCATGAGCCAGTAAGAATTGAATATTCTCTTTATCCTTGAAATGATCGATCAATATCTTATCAGCGGTCGCCCGAGGCAGGAACTCAACAAAGGTGATAGAACGGACAAACCTTTGCAGAAATCTACCTTCCTGCAATCCTGAATTTCCACAGCCGATTATTGCAATATCTCTATTTTTGAAAAGCGGACCGTCACATGTTGCACAATAACTCACTCCCCTGCCCAGAAATTTTTCCTCACCGGGGATATTAAGCCGACGGGGCGAAGAACCAGTGGCAATTATGATTGTTCGCGACCGGATTGTATCATTTTCTAAACGGGTGTAGAATACATCTCCTTCCTTTATTATTCCTTTTGCCTCACCATTTAGAATCTCCACCCCGAATTTCAGGCACTGTTTTTTCATAAGCTCACCGAGATAATGGCCAGCAACTCCATCAGGAAATCCTGGATAGTTCTCAATTAAATCAGTCAGGGTCATTGTTCCACCAGGAATTTTCTTTTCTAAAATAGCAGTATAAAGACCAGCCCGTGCTCCGTAAATACCTGCACACAGACCCGCGGGACCAGCACCAATGATTAATAAATCATAATCTTTTTTGTTCATAGTTCGTATCCTTAAAAAATTTATGAAATGTTAATCTTATATAATTTTTAATCTACCTGCCTTCTCAAAAATGTTGGAACTTCAAGGTCGTTTGGATTGTATGCCTTTTCTTTGGTTTCTTTTTTCGGCTCTCGGCGTTTGAAAGTAGGTAATTCAATATTCTCCGTACGCAATCCAAACTCAATTCTGGATTCAACAGGTTCATCCGTGATACCAGTTGCAACCACAAGAATTTGAATTTTATTATTCAAACTTTCATCCACAACCAATCCTATCTTGGCATTCACGTCATGGTTATTGATTGCACCCATTATCAGGCTGGACGCATCTGACACCTCTTTCATTTTTACATCCGAACCGCTGATGTTTATCAGAATACCCTTGGCGCTACTGAGCGAAATGTTATCCAGGAGCGGAGATGAAATTGCTGCCTGTGCAGCCTGAACTGCCCTATTTTCACCTTCACTAATACCGAGTCCAAGTATTGCCTTGCCCCTTTCTGTCATCACTGCACGGACATCGGCAAAATCGAGATTGATTAGACCGGGTTTTGTCACAAGTTCAGCAATCCCTTTTATGGCGTTGAAAAGGACGATGTTCCCTGCCCGAAGCGAGTCGACCGCATTCTGGTCTTGAGGAAATACCATGTTTATTTTCTCGTTGGGAATACAGATCAAGGTGTCCACGATTTCACTCAATTCTTCAATTCCTCTTTCTGCAATCTTCATCTTTTTTGGACCTTCATGGAGCCATGGTTTGGTTACAACCGCCACGACCAATGCACCTGCTTCTTTTGCCTCTTTAGCAATCACCGGCGATGCTCCGGTTCCTGTCCCACCCCCCTGGCCACAGGCAATAAAAACCATGTCTGCGTCCTGGACAAGCTTTTTAATTTCTTCGCGGGATTCTTCTGCTGCCTTCCGGCCGATTTCCGGATCACCGCCTGCGCCCAGTCCTCTTGTTATATTTACTCCAATCTGAATTTTCTCCGGTGCCCGTACTTGATACTGGAGGTGTTGTGCATCGGTGTTTACTGCGATTAGTTCTACACCCTCAATTCCAAACTCTGAAGCAAAACTTACAGTATTACCACCTGCACCACCCACTCCAATAAGTTTTATCCTTGCCTTGAATTGCGGCTCTTGAGCCAGAGTTAACATAAATACCTCCTTTCAAAAATATTTGTTAAAAAGATCCTCAAATCTCTTCTTAATCGCCTCTATAATACTCATCCCTTTTTCACGCTGGATGAGTGATACATTCTTCTTCTCAAATCCATAGAGTATCAGGCCCACACCGGTGGCATAGATGGGATCGAGAATAATATCGGTGAGGCCGCCAATCCTTTTAGGTATTCCAATCTTCACAGGTAGATTAAAAATTTCTTCGGCAAATTTATCAAGATTTGCCAGTCTTGCTGTGCCACCGGTAATCACAACTCCAGCACCTAAAACGTCGGCAAAACCACTTTTCTTTATCTCCCGATTCGCAATCATTAATATCTCTTCAACCCTGGGTGTTACGATATTATACAATGTTTCTTTAGTTATTGTTCTATCTTCTCTACCCCCGATACCCGGAACTTTGATTTCTTCTCTTCTCTCTTCTTCACGTAAACTCAATGTTGCATATTTCTTTTTGATCGCCTCAGCCTGGTTGTGTGGCGTCCTTATGCCGATTGCAATATCGTTAGTTATGTACTCACCACCCAGAGGAATAACCTGAGAATGGCGTATTGCACCATCATAAAAGATTGCCAGATCCGTCGTTCCACCGCCGATGTCAAGCAGGCATACCCCGAGGTCAAGTTCATCGGGCTGTAGCACTGCATAAGATGAAGCAAGTGGTTGAAGAACGAGGTCTTTTACCTTCAGCCCGGCACGATTGAGTGCGGTGTAGATATTCTGTGCTGAGGCGATAGCCGCGGTGACGATGTGAACCTCTGCTTCAAGCTTAACACCACTCATGCCGATTGGATCTTTGATCCCCTTCTCATTATCCACGATGTATTCAATCGGAATGGCATGAATAATCTCCCGGTCCATAGGCAGAATTATCGCCTTCGCCTGTTCAATGACTCTTTCAATATCCCTCTTGGTAATTATTCCCCCGGTTCTTGAAGTAGCAATCATTGCATGCGCATTGATGCTCTCAATATGGGAACCTGAAATTCCGGCATAACATGAATCGACTTTTACACCTGCCATCTTCGATGCTTCATCCACAGCCTTTTTAATGGATGCTATTGCTTTCTCAAGGTTAACAATAACCCCTCTCTTCAAACCATAAGAAGGGGTAGAACCAACCCCTACAATTTTCAATTCATTATCTTCTACCTCTGCAATGATTGCTGCAACTTTTGTTGTTCCGAGGTCAACACCAACGATTCTTTCTTTTCTTGCCATGTACACCTCCTGGGGTGTTCAATCAATAAAATAAACAATTGATTCATTCCAAATCATTCTTCCTCACTATTATCTGCCTGCGAAAACGCAGGTCAATTTCTTTATAACCGGAAAGGGTGTCGAGGCACAGGCTCCTTATGAGGTCTCTCTTCCTTCTCAAATCATTCAAACCCAGAATGAATTTTTTACCTTTATATTCAATTATACCTTCGGTTTCCGAAATAATTTTGGCATCGGGTATCACTTCTTTCAATGTAATATATTCACCCTTTAACTTCTTATCAGTAAAGAAAGGTATTTGTATCATTATGATAATGATTAAAATAAAAATTATAATCATCGCGATGACCTTAATCATTTTACAATCCTCACTTCCGGTTCAAGTTCGATACCCTTCAATGCCTTCACTTTATTCTGGATAATCTTCACCAGCCTCAAAACATCTCGAGCGCGGGCCCTGCCAAGATTGATAATAAAATTGGCATGCTTTTTACTCACCATCGCGTCACCCACTCGTAAACCCTTCAAACCACATTCATCGATCAATCTTCCTGCACTGAGCGGTCTTGGATTTTTAAAAAACGAACCCGCAGAAAAACCCCTGGGCTGTTTCTCTCTGCGGATTTTCAGATACTCATTTATTTTATTTTCTATAATTTGTTTTTTAATCTTTTTCAATTTAAACTCTGCATTGATAATAATCTCTTCATCAGAAATATCTGATTTTCGATAATCAAAATTAATCTCATTTCGTTTTATTTTTCTAATTCTGAGATCTGGCCCAATGATTGTAACACTGGTCAATACATCTGATATCGCTTTGCCAAATGCTCCGGCATTGCCTTTCACTGCACCGCCGATCGTGCCAGGAATTCCTACAAGAAATTCGACTCCACCATATCCGGAATTCTGTGCCTGCTTTACGAAGTCTTTTATCAAAACCCCTCCACCGCAAGAAAAAATATTGTACTTCTGTTCAATCCTCTGGAATGTACCATGTAGTTTTATCACAACACCATCAAAGCCTCTATCCGGAAATAGAATGTTCGTTCCTTTGCCAAGTACGAGATAATTTAAATGTCTTCTTTTAATGATTTCCATCGCTTCCCACAATGCTTGTTCATCATAGACCTTTATCAAATATCGTGCCCTACCCCCGATACGGAGAGAAGTATAAGCACTGAGTGGTTCATTTTTAAAAACCTTTAAACCTTTTATGCCATTAAATAGCGTCCTCATTTTAAAACCTCAAACAATGGAGTTATGATACGATTAATATCACCGGCACCCTGGACAACGATGAGATCTCCAGGTGCCACAATTTTTTTCACCCTCTTTATCACCTCATCAAAGGTCGGTGCGAAAAACACATTTTCCTGTTCTTTGCTAATCCTCCGGGCAAGGGCTTCCCCATTTATGCCCGGGATGGGTATCTCATGGGCAGAATAGATTTCAGTCAAAATCACAACATTAGCAAATATAAATGCCCGGCCGAAATCGTTAAAAAGGTAGTATGTTCTTGTATAACGATGGGGTTGAAAAATGGAAATTATGCGCCGCTGTGGGAAATATTCCCGCAAAGTTTGCAGGGTGACACTTATTTCTGTCGGATGATGGCCATAATCTTCAAATATCATGATCTCATTCACCGTACCACGGTATTCAATCCGGCGCTGGACACCTTTAAAGTTCTCCAGCGCATCTTTAATATTTTTCAATTTTACCTCAAGTTCCAATCCCACACCTATGGCAGCAAGGCTGTTTATTACATTATGCCGGCCAGGAAGGTTGATTTTAAACACTCCAAGATCCTTATTGTGCCAGTAGACTTTAAAGCGGGAACCGAAATCAACCCTCTCAATTTTTTCAGCTCTTAAGTGAGCGATTTCATTCAACCCGTATAAAATAACCCTCCTTTTTATTCTATCTTTTATATTTAAATTGCTCGGTGAATCTGCACCTAAAAAAACGCAACCCCAGAATGGAACATGATTGGCAAAATATGTGAAATTATCTTCTATCTCTCTCAAATCTTTATAAAAATCGAGATGCTCAGGCTCAATATTTGTTATGATTGCATAAGCAGGCAAAAGCCTGAGGAATGATTTATCCGATTCATCAGCTTCACAGACAAGGTAATCACCCAGGCCATACCATGCCTGGCTTTTATCCTTCACAATTCCACCGATGATTGTTGTGGGCTTCAACCCACCTTTTTCAAGGACTTCGCCAATGAGTGACGACGTCGTGGTTTTACCATGTGTGCCGGAAACGCATATTGAATTTTTTATCCTGGTAAGCTCAGCAAGAAGTTCGCTCCGGTGTATCACTGGAATGCCAAGCCTTTTTGCCTCAATGATTTCGCAATTGTCATCTTTTATTGCCGTGGAATAAACCACCACATCAGCATTTCTCACATTTTCCTTCGCGTGCGATAGCTTCACTTTCATACCCGCTTTTTTCAACGCCTCAATCACCGCAGAATGTTTGATATCAGAACCAGAAATTTTGAAACCAAGATTATGGTAAATCAGCGCCAGCCCGCTCATACCAATCCCACCGATTCCGACAAAATGAATATGGCTCATTCTGCCCAGAAGTTTTCTCATCTCATCTCCTTAAGCACATGTTCCACGATAACTTTTTCTGCATCGTATTTAATCTCTAACTCCCTTTCCGATTCAAGTTCCTTTGTATTCATAAGTTCTAATACCATCTTTAACAATATCTCTTCGTTCAGATCCCTTTCCCTTATGACTCTCACATTGGGCATCCGGGCGTAGTATTGGGCATTGTAAAACTGATGGTCGTCAATCGCATAGGGGAAAGGAACAAATATCACGGATTTCTTCATTATCAGCAGTTCATAACCGCTCAATGCACCTGCCCGTGAAACAACGACATCGGCATCAGCAATTACATTCCAAGGCTCGGTTGTAAAAGGTATGACATCGGTTCTGTAATCCTTTAAACTATTCACCCAGTCAAAATCTCTTTTCCCGCTAATTATGACGAGTCTATATTCCACAGGTAGAATTTTCTGTAATCCGATCGCGAGCTCATTCAATCTCTTTGCACCCTGGCTTCCCCCCATGAAAAGAATAGTCTTTTTTTCTGCCGGAGCCATCTTTCTGGAGACCTGCTTAAATTCTTCACGAACCGGAATACCACTTACCACTGCTTCAGCCTTTAAATCAACAGAAGAGGGTAAGCCAAGAAACACCTTCCGCGCAAATCGTGCAAACATCTTTGTAGTTCGGCCTGGTATACAATTCGGTTCAAATAGAAAGAAAGGGTGATTATTTATCATGCATGACAAAACCAGAGGTAGTGAACCGAACCCACCAAATGAAATACCGGCGCATTTTTCAGCCATTAATTTATTCAACCTCAACACCGATTCCAGAACCTTTTCAAGCGCAATCAGTTTATTTATAACTGATTTACCGTAATAAGGGCGGGGTGAAATGTAAAAAGTCTTCAGACCGTATTTCCGGGCAATTGTCTCTTCAGGATAATTTTTTCTAACTAAAAAGATTGTCTCCATACCATTTTTCACAAATTCCTTTGCCACCACCGCTGCTGGAAAGTAATGACCTCCGGTGCCGATTCCCGAAATAATTATTAAAACCCTGCCCATCTTCTACACCATCTTTGAAATCTGTAAAATCAATCCCATAGAAAATAGATTGGCACAGAGTGACCAGCCACCGTAGGAGACAAAAGGCAGAGGAATTCCGGTTGGCGGTAAGAGTCCAATACTCACACCAACATGGACAAGAAAAATAACAAAAATTGTAGTATTTAGACCCATAACCACAAGTCTTGCAAATTCATCATATACCATCTGGGCAATCGACAAACCACGCAAAAATATCTCCCAGTAAAGGATGAAGATAATTAAAGTGCCGATAAATCCAGTCTCTTCAGCAATATGGGCAAATATGAAATCGTTATGGATGCGTGGTAGAAAAAGAAATTTCTGTATACCCGCACCAATGCCTCGCCCTAAAATTCCCCCGCTTCCAATTGCAATCAATGATTGCTGCACCTGATAGGCTGGATTTGAGATGAAGCTGAAAATACGGTGACGGACATGTGGGAAAGTTAGAACTGCTATTGCAAAAAGAGCAACGCCGATTAAAATGACCGGGGTTAGAACTTTAAGTTTTGCATCACTGTAAATTATCATGCTTATCATAGTCAAAAATGTAATAATTGCAACTGAGATTGAAGGCTGGACCGCCACCAGGATTATTAATGAAAGTGGAAGTGCAGTTGCCACCAAAATTCCGCTCCGGGTACGGGCGGTGTCGGGATGATTGGTAAAAAAATTGGCAAGGAATAAAACAATCCAGATTCTAACAAATTCCGAAATCTGAATCCCGAATGAAGAAATCAAAATACTGCGCTTTGCTCCGTATTGCATTTTACCAATTACCAGGGTGAAAATTAAAACGAGTAGAATAAAAAGGAAACCAGGTAATATCAGCTTCCGGTATTTTTCAACGGGTATGAGCAATCCGGCGAAGAAAAAAACCACCGCGACCAGAAGCCTTTTAATATGACCGATCAGATAATAAAGTGTGTTCTCACCCTGCTGGAGTGCCTGATAATATGATGATGAGAATACGAAAATAGAACCGAGTACGAGTAAGATTATAATCGTGATAAATAGAATATGGTCAATCCTTGAAGACACCATTTTTAAATGCCTCCCCCCTTTCCTGAAAATCCCGGAAATGTCCGAAAGAAGCGAAACCAGGATTGAGCATAATCACATCTCCAGGCTGGGCAAACTTGCGGGCGAAATAAATTGCTTCATCCATATTTTTTGCAATTTTGTATTTTTGAAATTGATTCCGGTCAAAATATCCTGCAATATCTTCTGCATTCTCTCCAAGTATCACAACAGCCTTTGCCCACTGGGTTAGAATCTTCAAATAATTCTCCGCACGATCTCCTTTTTCCCTGCCCCCTACGATAACGACCTTATTTCCAGGTACAGCCATAAAAGAGGCGATTGCTGATGCCTCATTAGTACTCATCGAATTGTTAATGTAACGAATACCACCAATAATACCTAAATCTTCAAGGCGATGGGGTAAGGGTGCAAACCCTGTTATTCCTTTTCTTATGAATTCATTCGGTATCCTTAATATTTTTGCGGTCGCTATCGCCGCCAGGACATTAAAACGGTTATGCTGACCGAGAAGTGGTATCTCGTCGTCGTTTATTATTTCTTCATCCTTAAAATGTAAAATACCATTAAGCCAGGCACCATCGTGACACCCGGTTCCAAAGAACACAACACGGGCCTTTATTTCCTTCTCCACGGACCTAACTCTTTCGTCATTATAATTGAGCACTGCATAATCACAGGAATTTTGATTCATAAAAATTCTCTTTTTAGCACCAATATATTCATTCAAATCTTTATGCCAGTTGAGATGATCAACAGATATATTGGTAAGAATTGCGATCTCTGGATGGAAATTTTTTATCCGCATCAACTGGAATGATGACAGTTCAATCACATAATAATCGAAAGGTTTTTCAAAAAGTGCTGAGGAAAAAGGACGGCCCGGTGCGATATTACCGCCCAAGAAATTTCTTATCCCGGCAGCACTGAGAATATTGCTTATCAGTGCTGCAGTTGTACTCTTACCATTTGTTCCGGTGATGGCAATCACCCTGGGGTTGGGCAAATTATTATATGTAAATTCTGTCTCATCAATAATTTCCAATCCTTTTTTTCTGAGTTCCTGGAGTATGGGCTTTGAATCCGGGAAACCCGGTGAAGAGACCACAAGATCATATTTGATCTTTTGATATTCTTTTATTCTCCCGCTCTTGATGAGCATTTGAGCTTCTTCACTTAGATTATTTAAGTTTTCTTCATAAAGAAATATCTCAATACCTTTATCCAGGAGATAGCGTGCAACATGCAAATTCGCCCGGCCTAAACCCAAAAGAAGTATCTTCATCTTATCTTCAGTGTGGAAAGGGCAACCATTAAAAAGATAATTCCCACAATCCAGAAGCGCACCACAATCTTCGGTTCAGCAAGTCCTTTTAACTCGTAATGATGATGAAGAGGAGCCATCAAAAATAATCTTTTACCCTTTGTGTGCCGGAAATATATAATCTGAAGAATTACTGAAATTACCTCAATCACAAAGACCCCGCCCACAAATACCAATAAAAATTCGTGTTTAATAAGAATCGCAATCGTCCCCAGTATTGCACCCAGACTCAATGAGCCGGTGTCACCCATAAAGACCTGGGCTGGATAGGCATTAAACCACAAGAAACCCAGTAGTGCACCAACCATAGCAGTGCAGAAGACCGTTATTTCACCACCATTTTTTACGAAGATTATATTTAGATAATGACTTATGCCACTGTGACCGCTGGCATAAGCAAGTGCTGCATATGCCAGACCACTTATGCCGAGCAGACCAGCGGCCAGTCCATCAAGACCATCAGTAAGATTAACTCCATTAGAGGTACCCACAGCTACAAGTGCAACAAACAACGGATAAAATATGCCGAAATTCACCACATAATTTTTCAAAAATAATAGATTCGTCTTTGTGTTATAACCCTGTGGACCATGAAAATACAAATAAATGCCAAGGGCGACCCCGAATATAATCTGAAACAGGAGTTTTGTCTTTATGGACAAACCCCTCGGTTTATTTTTGAAAATCTTTATATAATCATCAATAAATCCCAGGGTACCAAAGTATATTGTTGCAATCATCAATATTAAAATATTAGGATTGGTTAAATCAGCAAAAAGCAGAACAGAAATCAATATTGATATGAGAATCATCAACCCACCCATGGATGGTGTACCTTCTTTAGCTTTATGATGCCGGGGGACTTCTTCTCTGATTCTTTGTGTGATAGATTTCCTTTTCATGAGATTCGTAAAATAATTCCCTATAATTAGAACAATCAGTATTGCCAGAATTAATGCGTATGCAGCACGAAAGGTAATATAGCCAAATAATCGAAATGGTCCGAAAATTTCTTTTAATGGATATAAAAGCAGGTAAAGCATCTTATATCCTCCTTAAAATCTTTTTCACAATCCTTTCAAATTTCATTGCCCGTGATGCTTTTACCAGTATAACCTCGTCCCCTCTCAGATTTCGTAATAAGTAACTTACCAGTTTATCTGAATCATCAAAGTGTATCCCGCTGTAGTTCTCAGCCTCAACCCCTGTAGTCAGAAGCAGGTCGCTACATTCCTTTGCATACCTGCCAATCTCACGGTGATATTTCTCAGATTCATCGCCCAATTCCAGCATATCACCTAATATTAGAATCTTTCTCCGCTTCAATTCTTTTATAAAATCTATTGCCGACTTCATGGACGCTGGATTGGCATTATAAGTATCATCTATTATCAAAAGATCACCGGCTCTTATCGGTTCCATTCTTCCTTTTTCAGGTTTGATTTTTCCCAGCGCCTCTTTCTGTGCTGCTGTTTCAATTCCCAGCCTCTCTGTCACAGTAAGTGCCGTAAGGCAGTTATATACATTATTTATCCCCAGAAGAGGGGTATTAAATAAAGTATTTTTGTAGATAAATCGCGAGCCAGATTCGTCAATATTGATACCTGATAACTCATCATATGAAAAATATACCACATTTTTCCTTTCTACTTTCCCCACCCCGGGTCCTACAAATCCGATGCCGTGCTCAGGCAAAGATTCGATCAATGAAAGCTTTTCCTTTCTCACACCATCAATAGAACCAAGTCCTTTGATATGACCCGGGCCAACATTGGTGATTATACCAATGGATGGTTTGCTAATATTACACAATCTTTTTATCTCTCCTGGATTGCTTGTACCCATTTCCAGGACGATATAATCTTCCTGACCTGAAATTTCAAAAATCATCAGTGGCAATCCAATGAGGGAGTTATAACTTTTTTTCGTCCAGAGTACTTTGAATTTTGTGGAAAGTATACTGGCAACCAGATTCTTTACTGTTGTCTTACCATTTGTTCCAGTGATTGCCACAATTGGTATGGAGAAATGGCTGCGATAGTAAAGCGCAAGTTCACCCAGAGCAAAAAGGGTATCATTCACCAAAATTTCATTAGGCACATTCGTCCTTCTTTGTACAACCACTGCCACTGCACCTTTTTTCATTGCCTCATTGGTATACTGATGACCATCAGTATTTTCTCCTTTCAGAGCGAAGAATAATTCACCTGGCATTACTGTTCGTGAATCTATGCTGACACCCCTGACCAGCTCGTTTCTGATATCTCCACCTTTACCCCTCATAACCTTAACCGCCTTTTTTAGCATCATTTCAATGTACATGGTCATGGACTCCTAAAGTTTCTCTTACCACTTGGGTATCATCAAACGGGATTATCTTGTCTTTGACGATTTGATACTCTTCGTGTCCTTTTCCGGCAATAACGAGGATATCCTCGGCTTTTTTTATCTTTATACCATACTCAATCGCTTCTCTCCTGTCCGGAATGATAATAAAATTGTTCTTTTTGATTCCACTTACAATATCTTTTATAATTTCTTCTGGTTCTTCTGTTCTGGGGTTATCTGAAGTCAGAATTACCAGATCGGCATTCTCACTCGCAATCGCCCCCATTTGTGGACGCTTCTCCTTATCCCTGTCCCCTCCGCAGCCAAAGATTATTATCAGTCGGCCTGTGGTATATTTTCGTAAAGAGTTTAATAGATTGCCTATGGCACCCGGTGTGTGGGCAAAGTCGACAAAAATGTTTTCCGCCACATGCTCCATCCGACCCGGAACATTTTTAAGAGATTCTATACCTTCTTTAATAATTCCATAATCAATATTCAATGCAACACCGGCTGCAAAACTTGCAAGAATATTATAACCATTGAATGTGCCAACGAGTTTTGAGTTTATATCTAACTTTTTGTCCTTATGGAGGATATTCATCCGCAGGCCTGAAAGATTATCCTCAACTATTTCACCTTTAATCATCGCACCATTACTGAATCCGTAATTTAAAGAACAAGGGAGATAAAGCCTCTGAATCTCTTCTGCCACCGGGTCATCCAGATTGTAGACTGCAATGCCTTCTTTACTTAAAAGGTCAAAAAGGTGGAGTTTTGCTTTTTTATATTCAGCCATCGTTTTATGGAAATCGAGATGATCTTGCGAAAGATTGGTAAAGATTGCCACCCGGAATCTCAATTCCTCTACCCTTTTTAATGCCAGGGCATGGGATGATACCTCCATCACAATACTTTTCATCCCGCCTTTACGGAACCTATCGATAAGTTTAAATAACTCTAAGCTTTCCGGAGTCGTTCTTTCGGCCTTCACCTTTTCATTTCCCATATAATAAATCGTTCCAATCAGACCTGGTGCAAGTCCAGCCCTGTTCAGTATAGAGTGGATGAGGAAAGTTGTGGTTGTCTTTCCATTTGTACCGGTGACACCTACAATCATTAGTTCGGAAAAATCGCCGTAAAAATTTCTTGCAATCTTGCCCATCATTTCCCGGGTATCTTTGAAAACAATCTGTGGAAGTGAACTCGTGACTTTTTTTTGTGTAGCGATTGCAACAGCACCTGACCTTTCTGCATCTTTCACAAACTCATGTCCGTCATATTTATTTCCTTTAACTGCAATGAAAAGACTTCCAGGCGCTACGCGGCGCGAATCGCATGTCAGTTCTTCAATACGTATGTCCTTGAAATTATAGACCCGGCAATTCAGGCCAGCAATAAGTTCACTTAGTCGCATATTGTAAATTTGTTGCCTGGCAGATACTCTGGGCAATCTTTTTAAAGACAGGGGCGATAACCGTTCCTGCCCACATACCTTTCTTTGGCTCATCAACGAGTAAGGCAACAAGATATTCAGGTTCCTCTGCTGGGAAATAACCAATGAAGGTGGTGATGACAGCAGAATTTGAATATTTACCATTAACAACCTTCTGGGCAGTGCCAGTCTTGCCGGCAATCCTCATGCCGTCAATCTTTGCCTCGATTCCACTACCTTCTTCAATAACACTGCACAAAATACTGGTCACCATGTGCGCCGTACCTTCATCAACGACCTGTCTGATTTTCAGGGGTTTTGCCTCATAGAGAATACGATTTCCATCCATTATTTTCTTAATCACATATGGCTTTTGCAAAATACCACCATTTGCGATAGCTTGATATGCGAGTGCTAATTGTAGTAAATTGCAGGTGATTCCCTGTCCAAAGAGCAATGTTGCAAACTCAATATTATTGAGATTTTTCTGTTTCATCAATCTGCCCTTTGATTCACCCGGCAGTTCTATGCCAGTAGGCTGGGTAAAACCGAAATCCCGTATTAAAAGCAAAAAATTTTCTTTATCAAATCGTTTTGATAATTCTGCCATAACAACATTGCTGGAATGGGCAATTGCCCCGCGAAGTGTCAGAATACCGAAGTCTTTATTATCGTTTATAGTATGTCCGTCGATCTTTATTTTGCCACCATATGTATTAAATTTCTCGCTATCCTTTATCCCATTCTGGAGTGCATAGACCAGCCCCAGGAGTTTAAATGTCGAACCCGGTTCAAATTCATCACAGATTATTAAATTCCGCGCATTATTACTCTTACTGATATTCACCAAGGCAAGGAGTTCTCCTGTTTTTGGATTCAAGATTAACCCTGCAGTGCACCTGGCATCTTCATTTTCTAAACATTCCTTGAGATTCGAATATAGTATTGTTTGCAACTGAAAATCAACTGTCAAATATAAGTCATGTCCGGAAATAGGTTCTCTCTCTGGATATCTGTAGTAAGGAAAGATATCCCCGTCTGGTTCTTTTTGATAAACAATAAAACCGCTTTTTCCGGTGAGAATTTCGTCAAAAAATAATTCCAGACCTTCCAGTCCGCGATTATCGACACTGCATTTACCAATGATACTGGAAAATACTTCAGGCATATTATAAATGCGATTCAAATCGTGTGTATAACCGATGCTCGGGTCGTTTAAATTTAAATATTCGTCGCGCTTTTTCAAATTAATCTTTCTTTCTATCCAGAAAAATCTGTTTCTGCTTATCAATGTTTTAATCTCACTCAGCGATCGCCCTGATATTTCAGCAATTCTTTTTGCCAGCCGTTCTTTATTTGGAGAATAGACCGGGGTGCAGAAGATTGAAAAACATGGTTCTGAAATTGCGAGTGATATACCATTGCGATCAAAAATATTACCACGGCTACCATAAAGAATTACTTTTTTCTGATGTTCACGTCTTGCAATATCCTGGTAGTGTTTGTTTTTAAGACACTGAATAAAAAAGATATAAGTAAAGAAGACAAATGAAAGTAAGAAAAGGCAGAGATTATAAATCTTTATCTTTTTCATTTCACAATACCAAGTATATCCTCGCGTGCTGGAAATATGAAATCGCGTTTCTTTGCTTCAGCCTCAATATACGCGAGATTTGAGAAATAATTGAGTCTGGCCATTAAGCTTGCCTTTTCATTTTTCAGTTCCTGCACCTGATTTTTCAATTCTTCTTTCCGGATATTATATTTTACAAGTTCACTCTCAATGTACACCAGACTGAAAAGATATATCAGGATAAAAAAAATGATTACAAAGAAACGCATCTTTCACCTACCCGCATCCTGGCACTCCTTGCTGAGGGATTACGACGAACTTCATCGATATTCGGTTTTATCACCTTTTTGTTTAAACGCTTTAGCAGGTCTTTTTTCTCAAACTCTTTAAATAAGTTTTTGACAATCCTGTCTTCGCCTGAATGGTAAGAAATCACAACAAGCCTTCCTTCAGGTTCCATCAGGGTTATCGCCTTTTTTAGTCCTTGTTCTATATTTTTGAATTCTTCGTTCGTCCAGATGCGGAAAGCCTGGAAGACCCTGTGGAGATTTTTTTTCAGCAGCCTGCCTTTAAAATTTTCCTCCACTATCTGCCGTAAATCCATAGTTGTGTGAAGATTGTACCGGTGTTCAAAAATGAGCCTAGAAAGTCTCTCTGCATTAGGAACATTTCCATAATTTTTCAAAACATTGTAGAGTGTTCTTTTATCAGCGTTGCGTAATCTTTTGTAAAGTGGTATAACTTGCGGTGCCATCTGCATCAACAACCTTCCGCTGTGATTAAAACTAAACCCTCGCTGGGGCGTAGTGAGTTGATAAAGCGATGCACCGAGATCAAATAATAATCCATTAACACTTTTTATATTCAATTCCTTCATAATCACATCAAGGTCTGCATAATTCCCTTCGCAAAGTATAACCCGATTCCGAAAATTGCTCAGTCTTTTTTGCGTAAAACTAATTGCCTCAGGATCCCAATCGATGCCGATAAAACGCGCATTTTTCGTTCTTTGTAGCATCATAAACAGATGACCACCGCCACCGACTGTGCAATCACAATAGATCCCTTCATCCTTCAGGTTCATCCAGTAAATGACCTCTTCCACTAAAACAGGCTCGTGGAATTTTTCCACATCCAGATTATTGAAAACTTTTTAACGCCGCGCGCCGTGACGGATAGATTTCAAAGGGATAGAAACCATATAGTCTCAGGATGTTGTATAGATACGGAGAAACGTTCACCAGTTTTATATCGCCGCCATATTCTTTAAATTTCTTCTGGAATTCTATCAAGTCACCCACGATTTTGTAATTGATATGCGTAACCCTTGATAAATCGATGATAACATTGAATTCCCCTTTCTCCAGCATACCTTTCAGTTTCTCAGCCATGATCTCAAATTCGCTTTCATTGATTTCACCACTTGGAAGAAAAAACGAGACTTTTTTATTTTTTACACCTTCAACGATCTGGATTTTCATTATGCCTCCTTATTTTCTCAATTGTTTCTGCATCCTCAAGATAATGTTTATCAATCTCTTCTTTTATTTTCTGATAGTTCTCCGGAGACCATAAGGTGAAATAATTAATCTCGCCAACGATTATAACATCTTTCGTTATACCAGAATATTCAAGGAGAAAATCAGGAATAAGAATTCTACCCTGGGCATCGAGGTGGTCTTCTTTAATACCAAATGTAAAATGCCGGCGATAACGCCTTGCCTGGATTTTATCCATTGATAAACTGAGAAGTTCTTTATCCTCAAATTCTTGCCAGGTCTTCAATGCATAAACGGCAATTTCATAGTCATATCCCGGGGTCAAGACCACCCTACCTTCTGACTCAGCAAGCAAGACTGTCCTGAATTGACTCGGTATCGAAAGCCGTTTTCTGTCATCTATAGTATGTTTGAAAAATCCTCTGAACCTTATGTTCCCCATTTTACCCCACTTCAACCCATTTTACATATTATTTGTAAATTGTCAAGGGGGAAAATAAATCTCGAAATAGAAAAAACTCTCGAAATATCATCGATTTTATTCAATGAGATTTATAATATTGCGTTTTTAAATATCTAATAGCAAAAATTAATAGAAGCAGTAATTAATTGAGTATCTAAAAGGATTGTGTTTAATCAAATATCTCTATAAATGTCTTTTTTTCTATCTCCTCTATGTAAGCCATGTACAGAGATCGCAATTCCTGCCAGTATAAATACTGATATATTTGCTCCCTCAAATCTTCGAAACTCAATAATCTCTCAGGAATTTTTTCCCGGGCGTATAAGAGGTGATAACCATCGGGTGTCAGTATCGGCTCACTCACATCGTTAGTTTCTAACTTTGCAATGATTGTATCATAAGGAGGCATAAACTGTTTAATAAAAAACTCGCCAATGTCAATCTCCGGAACTGCTGAATATATCTTTGCCAGACTATCAAAGTCAGCACCTTGTTTTACAAGTTCCTTTATCTTCATAGCGAGCCTCTCACTCCGGATTGTATCAAATTTTGTCGGTAAAACTTTTATCAATATTTGGCGTGCAAGAACCCAGTCAGTTCCTTTATTCAGAATTTCCACGATGTGGTAACCGAGCCGTGTGGGAAAAGGCTGTGAGATAACACCAGGTTTTAATGTAAAAACAGTTCTTTCAAATTCCTCTATCGTTTCTCCCTTCCTTATTTTTCCCAGCATCCCACCTTTTTTTGCGGAGCTTTCATCTTCTGAAAATTCCTGCGCAACTGTAGCAAAGTCCGCACCACTCATCAATAACTGGTACACCTCCACTGCCCGCTCAAAACCCTTTTTTAAAGAATCCTCGCTCGGCCGGATAGGAATTAAAATATGAGCGAGTTTAATCTTTCCCGGTAGAATGGCAATAGAGTCTTTATTTTCTTCATAAAATTTTTTAACCATAACAGGTGAAATCATTATCTTTGAAGCCAGCTTTTTCTGAACAAGCTGTTGCATTAAAAACTCGGTTCTTATGCTATCTTCGTAATTCCTTCTCAATTGATCGAGTGAGAGACCCTGTGCATCGAGGGCTTTATAAAAATCGGCCTCCGAAGGAAATCTTTGTTTTACTAACTCAATTCTCTCTTCAACACGCTTTAAAATATCCTCCCGGGCCACTGCTATCGACTCTTTCTCAGCCTCCCGGATAAGAATCTTTTTTGAGATAATACCTTTTATAACATCCTTCCGTATTTCACTTTCGGAGAAATTACCTAGCATACCTGGATCTGACATAATGTAGGATACATATTCATCAACTTCACTCCTTAGAATGATCTGTTCATCAACAATTGCAGTAATCTCGTCGGCGAGTGTTGAGAAGATAATTAACAGAATTAAATTCATTTCTTTAAAGGTGTTAAGTCAGTAGTAACTTTATAAACTGTTTTCAGGCTATCGATAAACTTCTGCAGGAATTCTTGATATTTCTTTGAGATTAGATGATTATAGATTTGCCCTCTTAACTCGTCGTTCAGCTCTGCCTTTGGCATAATTTTTTTCTTATCAATAAGTTTAACAATAAGGTATGTTCCCTGGATATAGGGAATCGGCTGGGATACTTCATTCATTTTGAGTTTGAATATTAACTCCTCGGTAGAAAAGTCTCCAATCCGACCGCGCGGCAGATATTCAGTTATAATCCGGGGATTCTCAGGGTTTTCAATACGGGCAAGTGTTCTTTCCTTTGCAATCTTCATGAAATCTGCACCTGATTGTATTTCATTGTAGGTGAGCATTGCCGATTCGTAGCTGGGTAAAACAATCTGCGCAAGTTTCACCGCATATGTGAACTCTTCCTGATGTGCATTAAAATAGTTGAGTATTTCTGTTTCACTCACCGTCGTCGTGCCAAAAGAACGACGAATCAACGCCATCGCCATGAGATTTTTTGTATATTGTTCAATCAGAATAACAACCGAATCTTCTTTGTCAATTCCCTTCTTTTTTGCTTCAAGATAGAGCATTTCCTGGTTTGCCCAGTTATTAAGTATCTCGGTAATAGTTTCCTCGGGTAGATTCTTATATTCTGATTCAGGGATGTATTTTTGAAATTCCTCAAGGGTTAAAGTAGAACCATCCACCCTTACCAGAACATTCTTCTCTTTTTTAGTGCAACCAGAAATCACAAATGTGACTGCCGAAAAAAGTATAATCATCTTTCTTACAATATATCTATTTCGTTCTACATCTTTTAAAATTTTCATTTTTCTCCTTTCAATAACTTTGCATATTTTTCTTGATTCAAAACAGGTTGGTATTTTTTCCTCAACGTGCTGAACAAACTATCTCTTAGCTTAGCTATCGCTTCGTCACGAAGCTTAGCATAAATTATGGTATAGACATCTCCCAGTTTTTTATCTGGATAATCTGCTTTGTGCTTATTATAGTAATCTACAACTTGATGAGAATCAACCCTGACCTTCTCCGTAATATTATCCGAATAATATTTTTGATAGATAAGTATATCGAGGGTTTTGTTTAACGCCCGCCTTATTTCCGGATAATTTTCTGCTTTTTCCTGTCGTGCTCTTTCAAAGACAAGTTCTGGAATTAATTCGCGCTCTATTAAAAATTTTGGATCCAAGTGCGGAGCCTTTTTTAAGTGCGCCTGCACAGACCTGATTACCGTTTTGACTCGAACAAAATTTGTGTCATATTTTCTTACGACCCAGGTATTCAATTCCTTTTCGGTTAATGTAGATTCTGGCTTTGACAAAAGATTGATGCCTTCCTGGTTGTATTCAACCCGTGCCTGTTTGAGTAAATTCTCGATGTATTTCTGCCCAAACTCGGTCGCCTTCTGGCGTATCATATTACTTTTAAGATTTTCTTTCACTTCTTCATATTTAGGCGAAGTCAGTCTCCTTCGTTCCAGAAGTTTGAAGAAGTAAATGTAATTTCCAAGTTTTATTGGTCCGGCAACCTTACCAACTTTAGTCCTTTTTAGTATCCTTGCCACTTCAGACGGCATCTGGAATTCCGAATTAAAACCTATATCTCCACCAGGGGTTATGGTGTCAAGTGAATAGACCAGAAGGGATTCAAAGGGGATGCCTTTTTTCAACTCTTTCATTATGTGTTTTGCAACGGAATCATTTTCAACAACAATTTCTGCAAGATGGTATTGATTGACGAATTGCTCATAAACTTTCCTTATCTCGCTCTCCTTGATCTTAATTTTATCAAGAACCTTTTTCTTATAATACTCCCGGATAATCACATCTCTTTTACTTGCTTCCATTGATGCCATCACTACTGAATCTTCAGCATAACCAGTTGCTCTGGCTTCAATGATTGCCATTTTTTGATTAATAAAGTCTTCTATTATCTTTGCCCGTCGCAAAGAATCATCAGCCGGTGTAAATTGATAGAAATCATTAAAATCGCTCAATGTAAACCTTTCATCGCCAATAACCACAAAGGTATCATTCCTTCTGCAAACCATAAAAAAAATAACCACTAAAAGCAGAATCGATTTTAGCAATTTTACCTCCATTAAATTTATTATATGTAAAAAATTAACAAAGTCAAGAAAAAACCGGGTCAGAACAAGAAACTTTTCTGACCCGGTATCAGAGGGAATATGCTATCCTTTATTTCACCAGAATAATCTTCTGGATTACCGGCTTAGCAAGTTTTTCAGCATTCACATTCAAAAAGTAGATACCACCAGCAAGGTTGGAAATATCTATATTCAGTATACCATCGTCTTTCCCATTATGCCAGATTTTTTCTGCAACCTTGCGACCACTAACATCATAGACAGTTATCTTAAGTTCGCCAGCAAAACCATTGTGGGCAAGATTTAACCTGCCACCCGTAACCACCGGATAAACACTGAACTGTGCCTTTACTTGCTGTTCTTTTTCTTCTTCTACAACCGTCCAGTTCCAGTACCTGTTATACGCGGTATCTGCATTCGCCTGCAAATCGGCTAAATTCGTTCCACCCAGAATGGCGAATGCCACTATCTTACTCTGACCTGGTGCTAATGTGAATGGACCTACAGAGTTACATGTTGACCAATCATTAGCGTTCGTGCCGGAAGGATTCTGGATTGTGCCGTCCATGAATTGAATCTGTATATTATCGGGCAGTCCATAATAAGGCCAGACATAGGTCTGGTTGTCTATTATCGCAAGATTGCGGGCAGGTGTGGTACGAGGTGGATCAAGAACCTCCACGCCCACGTAAGGATACGAACCGCTGTAGTACATATAGGTTAGATTACGCGCTGTCTCAGAATTCCCATAATTACTGGTGTAAGAAGAACTTATATCCCAGTCCATAAAGATTGCAGCATAGAGATTGCTCAATGTGTTATTTCCCGTATTGGTAAGGACAAATTTCATTATTACAAAATCATTCGCAGTTGCATCATTCCACGCCCAGGAATACTGCTCACATAATAAACCCTGCGGTGAAGAATGCCCGCCATCATTATAACGTGCTGTCGCATACTCATCAATATTATTCTGCCAGGGTTCATATATCCGGCATCTACCATCTGGCGAGCTCGTCGTTGCCCAATCGTCATCATCACCTGATTGACTTTCATAATACTGATCCACGCAATAACTGGGGCTATTTCCCACTGCAAAAGAGCCATAAAACAAATGATTGGAACCGGTAGCAGGATACCTGAAACCTACCCCGCCCGATTGCCCTGAACTCATAAATCCGAGAGCACCGTAACGGGTTACTGTAAACCGGCAATTTCCACAATCATGGGTCACATAATCAAGTCCTGGAGTACCGACAATAAGGCTGAAATTCCTCGTCCATGATGACTCGGCACAGACTATGTATAATTGAAAATCAATAGTGCGGCCATCAGGACAGTTGGGCGAAACTGAAAGTGTAAATGGATCAGAATTGTTATTTGCGGAATCACCGGAAGGAATCGTGCCATAGCTCGTTGTACTATCAATCAATGTGATATATATATCGCTCGTGCGCAGCCGAGCGGTCGTATTCGTCGCCTGTGCACCACCGGTATTCCTTATATAGCATACAATCCCTGCATTCTCACCGGGGTCGAGTTTGCCATTTCCATTATTGTCGTTAACGACTACTGTGCGATTGAGCACAACATTTGGCCGATTGGATGTGGGCACATTCTGTAATGAACGCCACAAGTTGATCCTGCCCCAGCCATAGTTATTATTCGGATATGTTCCACCCTGGGAAGGACGATCACAATAATTCCGGAATAGATCATACAAATCCTGAACCGTCAAACTTGAATTCTTCTGCAATAAAATCGCAGTCCCACCAGTAACATGGGGCGATGCCATGGAAGTACCATCAAGAGCGGTGTAACCACCATTATTATAAGAAGAACGAACACTCACACCAGGTGCTGAAACATCCGGCTTCAACAAATTCCATGTTGAATAATACCAGTACTGGGGATTGTTAATCGGCGAAATATTCGGAGCTGGACCACGGGATGAAAAACTCGCAATATTATCACCACTATTAGTAGCACCCACACCAATCGTCGTCGGATAACTCGCAGGCGCACCCACGGTCCCTGAACTCGGTCCAGAATTTCCATTGGAAAAGACCGGAAATACACCAAGATTCTTCCAGTTCAAAACAATATCCCACCAGTGCAAATCTGAACCATTGCTACTTCCCCACGAATTACCAATCGCCCGAATATCAACACCCTGCTGCTTCAAATTCGCTAAATACTGCATACAGGCATCAATCCAGGCATACTGACCTGAACCACCAGCATTGAATGCCTTGGTCGGGATATACCGCGCACCATAAGCAACACCAATATCATTGACAAACGGACCAGGACCATCACCACCACAAATCGTACCAATCGTATGCGTACCATGACCATTATCATCATAAGGCGATGACTGACCATTGACACCATCATGCCAGTAAGGCGAAAGCCATTTTCCCACCAACGCCTCATGGGTCGTCAAAACACCAGTATCAATATGCCCGAGAATTATACCCGCACCATTAAAACCCGCAGCCCAGCAGGACTCTGCCATCACCTTCGTAACATTCCACTCCGGAGCATCCGGATCATCCTTCGGAATCTCCTCACCCTTCCTGTAATCCAGCTGAACCGTAGCATTATAACAAATAAACCAGATATCATCACGCCTTGCTAACTCCTCAATCACATCCCTTGTCGCCTTCAAATGAAAACCATTGAAAATCCAGAACTGCCTTACCACCTCGGCCTTCTCTTTCGGTAACGAATTGAGATAATCCACTACATCCCTCTGGGAACTCATCGCCACACTCTCAAAGACATTACACTTCTCCTGCGGTGTTAATTTCTCAATCTCAGCATAAGGATACTGCGTATTCATATGAACAATTACGAAGACTTTCTCCTGCGGCGATGTGTTTTTCAATATCTCCACAAGCTCCGGCGTAATCTTACCCGGAACCGGTGGTAGCAATATAACCAGCATTATTGAGAGTAATCCTATCATTTTCAACCTCCTTTTCTCCCTACGGAATGCACCTTAACTTTTTTGAATGCAGTCTTTAAGATTGATCTGTGTTTTAAGCCCCCTGCACCCCCTTTCATCGATTGCCTAATTATTATAAAATAAAAGTCCCCTTAAAGTCAAGGATAGATTGTTATCCTTTGTAAACTTAAGTTTGATTAGTGTCACACACAAGTCAGCCAGGTCCAAAATATCTTTTAATATCCCCAGATTTCCTGGAGATATACCGTCCTTCTGCATGATGGGCACAAGAATCTCAAATGTTCACTCCGGTAAGGTGACGGTGAAGGCATTCTGGGAATCGCTTCCTCACCCAGTTCCTGAGATAAAATTAAAAATAAATTGGGATTGGCATAAGCAAGCTCACCAGCCCGGCGTGCAATCCATAAAAGATGTGCCCTTGTAGTAATAACTTCTCCACAACGCTCACAAAGAATCAATTCCTTCTCAATCGCATTTTCATAACCTTCTTTTTTTATCTGTGCCAGGTCATATTCCTGTGTATGATAGATTCCTTCTTTTGTTGTGCAATATGCTACACACTGACCACAATATACACAACGTTCCTGGTAATGAATCTCTTTGCGTATCCTTCTAATCTTGTCGTCAATCTGTGCACGGGCATTTGCCGGACAGACTTCAACACAGGCACCACATAAAATGCATTTATCAAAATTAAATTCTATTTTTCCCCGAAATCTTTTTGCCGCTGGAGAAGGCTTTAATGGAAACTTGCTTGTAAAAGGACCCCTAAATATCGCTCTTATCGCTTCTCCAAGTTCTCGTAATTTAGGTTTTCTCATAGCTCTCCCTCATTTATTCTCTTTTAACTTTTTTCTTCAATCTGCTCTCCACCAAGCTTTTCCGTACCATATCTGTCAACGATAGATTCCTTCCAGAGTTTTATTCCGTAATGGAGCGAACCCTTCATCAAGGCATGCGCACCCACTGGATTTGTCAAAAGCAAAAATGCGCCACAAATTAATGCTTTTATCCCGGTCTGTGAAAAACCATGGAGCAGAAATATACCTATCATTAATCCGAATGAACCCAGTGTCACACACTTTGTTGAAGTCTGAAGACGATTGTAAATATCTGGGAATCTAACAAGCCCCACGGTTCCAAGGAGATTAAATAGAATCCCAATCCAGATTATTATCCAGCCAACAGGACTAATCATCAAGACTCCTTTTTTCAAGATATTTTGACAGCGCAAGTGTTCCAATAAAGCTGAACAGTGCAATGATGATTGCCAGATCCATTAGATACGGAAGGTTATAAAATATTGCCGTGAGTGCAGTGATATTTACAAATATCGTTCCCATAATATCAACACCCACTGCACGGTCCGGAATGGTCGGACCCTGTTGGATTCTATAAAGGCATAAAAGTGCACTGAAGAAGAGAACTATTAACATTAAAATCATGATACACTCCTCACAATATGCCCGATAAAATGAATAACCAAAGAATTTATACGAAATTCTAAGCCAGAAATAAGAAATCTTAAACAATATCTAAATTCTAATTTTCCAAATTTGTTTAGAATGCTGAATTTAGAATTCGAGATTTCAATCAAATATCCTCCTTAAAAACCGTTCAAATGGACGGGCAATAATCTTTGAAGCAGCATCGATATCGGTATCCTGGACGTAAATCCAGTGAATGTATAAATAGTCACCGTCAATATCAACCGTCATAGTTCCAGGAGTGAGGGTAATTGAATTTGCTAAAAAGACCTTTGCAGTATCTGATTTTAAAATCGTCTTTATCTTAACGATACCAGGCTTCAATGGTCTCTGCGGATGAAGTGTTCTGTATGCCACATCAAGGTTTGCTTTTATCATGTACCATATAAAAACGGGGATATATATAATCAACCAAAACAACCTGTGTGGTTGAAGAAATTTCTGTGGTTTATCCGTGAAATAACCACCGAACAATATCGTTCCTAAAAAAACCACGATGATACCTGCAATAATATGATCTAAATTGGTAGATAGTGTTAGTAGTAACCAAAGCCCAAAACCAATAATGAAATAGATGATATATTTCATATTCCCCCCAGTATTAAATTTATATACTCAGTTCCTCTGAGTAACGCGTCGGTTGCTGGTTGAATTACAAAATCCATAAGCGGTTTATATCCTATCCCTAGGACCAGAAGCAAAATCACCAGGAACACCATCGCCACACGCATAAGGAAAGGTGCTTCTTTTGCTTCTACACCGTTCTTTTTCAAATAAACATTATTTTCAATTTTTAATAAATAACCAAGGGTGACGCCACTGAATCCAATCGCAACGATTGCAAGCCACAGGAATCCCTGTTTTATTGCACCGAGTGCAATCAAAAATTTCGCAAAGAATCCAATAAGTGGTGGCAGTCCAATGAGTGAAAGTGCTCCAAACCTGAAACTCCAGGCAGTCGTTGGCATACTCTCACCCAGGCCACCGAGTTTTTCAATATTCCTTTCTCCTGTTACATATACAACCGAACCAGAAGTTAAAAAGAGCAATGCCTTTGAAATGCCATGGGCAAGGATATAGAGTACTGCACCCGCAATGCCATAAAAATTACCGATTCCCAGACCCAACATTATATAACCAACCTGTGAGATAGTTGAAAAGCCAAGCAATCGTTTATAGTCTTTCTGACTCAATGCAGTAATACCAGCATATACTATCGATAGTAAACCAATACCAACCAAAATATTAAAGAAAAACGGAGCATTTTCACGGGTTAATCCAAAGATATTGAAAATAAAACGGGCACTGGTATATACACCAAGAACTTTTATAAACACTCCTGATAACAAACTTGATATCGGAGCAGGGGCAGCAGGATGTGCATCAGGAAGCCAGAAATGGAAAGGCACGAGTGCTGCTTTTACAGAAAAGGCAAAAAGTAACAATGCGAGAATTGACCAGTAAAATTTAGAATATTGTATAGTCTGAAAGGAAAGGGCAATATCTGCAAGATTCAGTGTTGAAGTCTTTGCATAAATCAATGCAATAGCCAGAAGCAGTGTCATACCCGCAATCTCACCCATGACCATGTATTTCAGAGAAGCCTCAAGTTCTTCTGCCTCGATACCAAAACTGACAAGTGCATAAGAAGCAATTGCAGAGATTTCAATCCATACAAACATGTTGAATAAATCACCGGTAACAGAAATTCCCATTAAACCGGTTGTTAGCAACATATACAACGTCCAGAATTTCCATTGACCGGTATAATGATTCAAATATTTCGTTGCAAAAAGGGCACCTGAAAAAACAATTATCGAGATTACAAAAACCATAAAGGCTGAAAACGCATCAAAGCTAAATATTATGCCAATTGGCGGTGGCCAGTTGCCAAACTTATATACCAGCATTGGAAATCCCTGTATTGCAGCAATACCATATAAAGAGAATATAAATAATACAAAGGTGGTGATATTACCAATGACTGGTGCAAAAGGTTTCCATAATTTTGAAAGTAAAGGAATCACGAACGCAGAAAATAAAGGCAGAGCAATGAGCAGTGGGAGAAATATCATAAAGGCCTCCTCATCCTTTGAGTTTCTTTATCTCACTCACATCAAGGGTTTTAAATTTTTCGTAGATTCTGACAATAAACGAAAGAAACAGAGCGGTCGTTCCTACTCCAATCACGATTGCAGTCAGTACCAGTGCTTGAGGGAGCGGATCGACAAAATTATGTGGCATATCCACCTTGGTGATAACTGGATCTATCGCACCGCTTTTAAAACCTATCAGTGCAAAAAGCATATTTACAGCGTATTCCATAATACAAAAACCAATAGCGATTTTTAATAAATTTCTTTTTGCAACGACAGCATATAAACCAATTAAGAACAATATTATGCAACTGATGAATATTAGCATCACTCCTCCATAAAATATTTCACTGCGGCAAAGGCAAGAAAGATTGAAAATAATCCAGCGGCAACATTTATACCAATACCGATATTACATATTGGAATTAATCCCGCACTTAATAAATGAAATGGGGTGCCAAGCCCAAAAATCGGTGCATTCAGGAAGAATATACCAGCCATCAACAGACCCGTAAAAGCTGCTCCCCAGAAAATCAACAAACCGACACTCATCAATTTAGGGATTCTTTTAGACAGCATCCTTTCTGACTCTGTGCCACTACCGAAAGCGAGAACACGTAAGATTAATGAGCCAGCGATGATTACTCCACCAGCGAATCCACCACCCGGGGTCAAATGTCCATGCAAGATAATATAGAGACCGTACATAAATATAAATCCGCAGACAATCTCTGTGATACGTCTGACGATGAGACTCATTCCACCCATATTTACCCCTTTACTTTCGCCCTGCTTTCCTCATTACTGCTAAAACGCCAATTGCCGAAGTAAATAGAACCGTCGCTTCGCCAAGGGTATCGAGACCTCGAAAATCAAGAATGATATCCGCAACTATATTTGTGCCACCCACCTTCGGCAATCCCAATTTTATATATTCACCTGCAACTTTCATAATCGGTGATCCAAAGGGCGGCAAAGTATTTAAAATCCTTTCTGATATAATTATAAACAACAACGCAAAAAAGCCGTAGAAAACAATCCCCAGAATCTGCATGGACGTAAGTTGTTTTCCAACAGTCTTATCAATATCTGTGGTCCGGAAGATAACAGCCACAAAGATGATAACGGTTAAAATTTCAACAACGATCTGAACAATCGCCAGATCTGGTGCTTGCAGTATTATAAACAATATTGCCGCAGAAAATCCCACAGCACCTACTGCGATTGCTGCAGCAAGTAAATTTTTGATTTCAATTGCAATTACTGCAGCAATTATCATGAAAATTAGAAATAGATAAATCTCAATCATAAATCACTCCATTTCTACCTGTACTGGTTTCATAGTGCCAGTAGGATAAAAATGAAAATTGCACCCAGAAATATCCAGCCGAGATACCCAGGCAATTCACCGTTATGAACCGCCGAAAATACATAACCGAGAGAAATTATTATATTTGCAAAGGCATTATACACAAGTACAAAGAATTTGTTTATCACTTCCCGAAAGAGCGTACCAAATCCACCAAATATACCCTGGAGATAGTTGTAAAAATCAAATGCTCCCTCTTCGCCAAATCTGTAGGTTTTCTCCAACATATCGATATTATGGACTGATGAATAGAAATTAGGACCCGTAATTCTCGCCTCTTCAGTATCAAGTACCTCGCCACCAACAAATACTTTACTCTTTCTGGGTTTGAGTGCGGTTCCAAAAATGAATATAATTAACCCGATTAATATGCCCAGAAGCATCAAAACTGTTGTCAAACCCGCGGACCAGAAGCCAATTGGCTCAATTTTAAAAAATGGAAGTGATGGGTAGATTAAGCGGGCAAGGGGAATCTGCTCTGCAAAGATGCCGAATATAATACACAAAAATGCAAGTATCAGCGGAGGTACAATCATTCCGAATCTTACTTCCCTTACTTTATCGAGTTCCTTAGGCCGTTCACCAAGAAACAGGGAATGAAGCATCTTCAAAAATGATGCCAGAGTCAAAACACTGCCAAACATTGCCGCAACCAAAAATATAATCCATAAATTTGTTTCTTTATACAATTCAATTATTCCCTGATAAATCATCCATTTTGAGTAGAAACCGTTAAAAGGAGGAACACCCGAAATTGCAAATGCTGCAATAAGAAAACAAAGCATAGTCAGCGGCATCTTCGTCCCCAGACCGCCGAGATGGTCAAGTTCTGATGTTCGAGCACGATATTCTACAGAACCAGCACATAAAAACAAACACATTTTGTAAATAGCGTTGTTTATCATATGGAAGAGGCCTCCTGCCACAGCTAATGGAATTCCTGTCCCAATACCCAGCACCATATAACCGACCTGTGATACAGCATGGAATGATAACAACCTCATCGCTTCTTTTTGAATAAGGGCCATCATTACCGCAAAAACAATGGTTATCGCACCAATGCTCATCAATGTCATCCTTACAGGCAGAGACTGAGTTATATCAAAAAGGTAATATGAAATTCTGACGAGAAAATAAATTCCCAGTAATTTATCAATGCATGCAGGAATGAATGCCATTGTCGAAGCAGGAACTACCCTTGCTGCCTCAGGAATCCAGGTATGCAAGGGCATTGCACCGGCTTTTGCAATTGCACCAACGAGGAGTAACATATAAGCCGAAATCATCACTCCGTTATTCAGGGATAATAATGGCTCAGCTGGGAAATTTGCGCTTCCTGCAATAGTGTAGACAATTATAATTCCCAGCATCAGGATGAAATCTGAAACACCTACAATCGTCAATGCTTTTCTCGCGGCATTCACGCTTTCCTTCTTGCCAACGAGTAAAATTCCATATAATGCAAAAACGAGCATATTCCAGAAGATCAGCATCAAGAATAAGTTACCACTGAGTACAACACCATTGGCACCTGAAAGTGTAAGACCGAGATATAATTGATAGACATCTTCCCCCCTTGATTTTCGCATTGTAATAATTGAGTAGAGAAGTATTAAAAGTGCAAAAACTGAGTTGAATAGAAGGATAAACCTGGTTAGGTTATCAGCATATATCCGGAAATCAATTCCCGCAATACTCGCAATGCTGTAGGCAAATGTTTTATTATGAAAAATCAAAAAGATCCGCAGGGCGAAGTAGAAAGTAACGATAAATCCCAGGAATCCCATTTCATTCCGTAATCTTTTTATCAGAAAACCCAAGAGACCGCAGCCTACTGGTAAAAGTAGCATCAAATAAACTTCATTCATCAAATACCTCCAATGAATGTGAGTATTTCATAAAATGATACGCCCAGAATTAAAGAAAGTACCGTCAGAATAAATACCACACCAATTTCGATCAAACCTGGTTTTTTCTCTAATTTTATTTCTCTTATATCACATTTTTCTCCGTAGAATAACTCATGATAGAAACGATCGCTGTATAAAAGGGTGAAAATCGCAGAGGCAATGGCAAAAAACCCAAAAAGAATATTTTTTTGAACCGAACCGATTACCACCATCAGTTTTGCAAAAAATCCAATCATAGGAAAAAAGCCAACCAATGAACTGAAAAGAAGCGCCATCATTACAGTCAAAACCGGTGAGACTTTAAGCATACAGGAAATATTCTTGATATTTGCCTCTCCGGTGATGTCTTCAATCGTACCTACCCCATAAAACAATCCGGATTTAGCCAGGGCATGGGCAAGAATATATGCAATCGCTCCATACGTTCCAAAAAATCCTCCAGCTGAAAACCCTAAGAGTATAAATCCAATCTGACTGATCGTTGAATAGGCAAGAAGATAGCGCAATCTATTCGTAATATACGCCGAACCACCAGTAATCAAACTGGAGACAACTGCAAAGTACCCTACAATCAAAAAATAATTTTCCGGGATCCCTGGATTATTTACAAAAAGGCGATAGAACATAATCAATCCAATGTTTTCCGCAATTCCAGCCAGGGAACCACCGATGGCTGAAGGTATTGATGCATAAGCAGGGACCAGCCAGAAATATAAAGGTAAAATTACTGACTTGGCAAAAATACCAATTGTAATCAAAATGACGGCAGAGATATTGAAATTTTTAATCTCAGTGACTATTAAAGAATTATTATCGAGATACAATATTCCGATGCCGACAAGCAATAGTCCCGCTGCAACAAAGTTAGTGATGAATACCACATTGCCTGAAGAAATTTGTTCTGGCTGTCTGTAATAAACAACCGCCCGCCAGACAGCAAACGTTGAAATCTCCCAGAAGATGAAAATCCACAGTAAATTTGTGGTAATTGCAGTACCAACCCCTGAGAGAACGATTAGAAACAACATCAAATAATATTCGAGCCTGTGTCCTTTCTGTCTGATCGTAGCAAGAGCGTACAAGAAAGAAATAAATCCGATGAACAAAAAGGTAATGGTAAGAAAGATACTTATTCTATCAAACACAAATCCAGCGTTGGTCATAAAATCACCTTTTTTCTTTCATCTTCGGTATTTTCTTTTTAACTCTTCTGTCTTTTCCCATGATAACCGGAGTAAATCCTTTCCAGTGTACTTCTTCACACCATTTTCATACACAATCGTTCTTTCTGTGCAACAATAACACGGGTCAACCGCGGCAAGAATTAAAGCTGCATCCGCGATAGAATAGCCTTTTACTGCCGCAACATTCGATGCGATATTCATGTAACTCGGTGCCCGTATCTTATGCCGTACCGGCATGTTCGAACCATCAGAACGAACATAGTGAAAGACCTCACCACGGGGTGCCTCGTGTCTGCCTATTCCTTCGCCTGCAGGTATATCTTCAATCCTTGTTTCAATCGGTCCTTCAGGCATATTTTTCAGACACTGCCGGACAATTTTTATAGATTCAAAACATTCTAACAGTCTAACCTTTGCCTTTGCCAGGACATCACCCTCTTCAAAAACAATAATATCCCAGTCAACTTTATCATAAGCATCATAGGGATCATCTTTACGCACATCGATTGCTATACCTGAAGCCCGGGCTGTTGGTCCTAAAACGCCGTAAGCAATTGCATCTTCTTTCTTCAAAATTCCCACGCCTTCAAGGCGGGCACGAATGACAGGATCATCAAGAATCGCCTTTGTAAACATGGTCGTCTTTTCTTCCAGTAAATCTAAATACTCCTCAATCTTAGGATAATCTTCTGGCAGAATATCCCTCCGGACGCCACCTATTTTATTTATTGCGTAATGGTTGCGATTACCCATGATAAGTTCGAATAAGTCGAGCAATGGTTCACGATAACGCCAGACCCACATCCAGACTGTATTATACCCGATGAAATGACCGGCAAGACCGAGCCACAGATAATGAGAATGAATTCTCTCAAGTTCACCAATAATCGTTCTTATATATTGTGCCCTCGGTGGAGGCTTTATACCACAAATATCTTCAACTGCCAGGCAATAAGCATAAGGATGTGAATTCGAACAGATACCACAGATTCGTTCCACCAGAAACGGCACCTGGTCAAAGGTCATTGTCTGGGCAAGATATTCGTGACCCCGATGGTTATAACCGAGGTTTATTTCTAAATCGATAACCCTCTCTCCTTCAACTATCAACTTAAAAAACTCTGGCTCTTCCTGGAGGGGATGGTAGGGACCGATTGGAACAATGCGATATTTCGAATTTATCTCATTCATAATCTCTCCTCAAAGGATAAGTCTTTTCTGGCCAGTCATCAGGTGTCAAAAGCGGTATTAGATTCGGATGTCCAACAAAATCGACACCCAGCAATTCGTAAATCTCCCTTTCAATCCAAGCTGCCGCAGGTAGAAAATCGGTAAGACTCTTTACCTTTGGATCATCCTTGGGCACAATGGTCTTGATATTATAATATGTTCCGGAGGGGTCATGGGAAAAATGGTAGATGAGCTCTATCCCTTCACGGGTATCGATACCCGTGGCTATTGATAATCTACAGCCTAAATCTTTATATAAATACCTTGCAAATTCATAGACCCTTTCCCGGTCTATTTTGATATAGGTACGCCGGGGTGAATGAATTTTAATCATCACACCCGGGAATTTATCTTCGATATTGCGTAAGATATCTTCGGAATATTCTTTCTTCATCTATAACACTCTGTTTCCTCTAATTTTAAATTTTGTCTCCAATATTTCTTTTTCATCCCAGCCTCTGCAATGCCTTTACAACACCCATTATTATCGCCTCTGGTTTAGGCGGACAACCAGGAATATATACATCAACCGGAAGATGCCTGTCATATGGACCGACAACATTATAAGATTTCTCAAACATGTGGCAGTGGCAGGTACAGGTTCCCACGCCGATGACCAGACAGGGTTTTGGTGTCTCTTCGTAAACCCTCAAAACCCTGGGCAAAGTTTTCCTATTCAAAACCCCGGTTACAAGCAGGACATCTGCATGCCTGGGTGAGCCAACCAGAACAATTCCAAACCGCTCCACATCCCATCTTGGAGTCAAAACATCAAGTATCTCAATATCACAATTATTGCAGGAAGCAGCTGCCACATGAAAGACCCATGGCGATTTTTTCAATCCCCAGAGTTTAAATTTTCCCATCACCTGCCTCCTTTTTTATTTTTCCATTTTTCACCTTTATTATACCTGCTTTATCCATTTATAACCTATTCACCGCCAGTACCAACCCGATTATCGACAAAATACCCAAGAATATCCAGAAAAATTTCAATGTCTGGTCTATCCGCAACCTGGGATTGGTATTTTTAATCAGTATAATCAACACAATGATGAGCAAAAATTTCAAAATTGCCCACCAGTCTGTGATACCGCCCCATACTAATGAAATTATAAAAACTGGTAAGAGAAAGAGCATCATTCCTTTTGAGATTTTATAGACCCCGAGAGCAACTCCCGAATACTCAATGTATGGCCCAGCCATGATTTCCTGTTCAGCCTCAGGAATATCAAAGGGAACGAATCCCAGCTTGGCCTGCATCACCAGCAACATCACCATTCCAAAGATTATTCCTGATATTGAATATAAAAATGGTCCATTTGATTTCTGGAGCTCAATTATCTCACCAAATTTTATTGTTCCTCCTGATTTTAAAACTATTCCAGCAATCACAATCAAAAATGGTAACTCATATGCAAAATACTGGGTCATCTCCCTTGAGGCCCCGATACTGGCAAAGGGATTTCTGGATGCTGAACCGCCGATTATCACACCAATCGGTGGTAGCGCAAGTAGATATACCATCACAATCAAATCCCCGGCAAAAGAAGTCTGGGGTGAAAAATTCATTGTGAATAACATTACTGCAAGAATTGACATAGAAATCAAGCCGAGCAGGGGTCCAAGGTAAAATAGAAATCGTGAAGTCCCTTCAGGTATTATTGTCTCTTTTATTAACAATTTCAGAAAATCGGCATAAGATTGATACCAGGGTGGACCGACACGCATTTGGACTCTTGCAGACACCTTACGTTCAATCCAGGTCAAAAACATTCCAACCACTGCAGTAAATAGAAAACCGGGGAAAATAAAATAATTGAATAAGACCTTCAGTATCTCCATTATCTTCTCCTGATAAATGCATCCTTTGATACCATCCGCACACCTATCTCCAGTTTACGTATCTCAGTATCATCAAGGAACTGGAGTGCACCCGATGAACAGGCTGAGACACAGCGTGGTCCTTCTTCACGATCATCACAGAGATTGCATTTCTGAGAAATGTGGCGTACAAGCGGTGCCTCAATGACACCAAAAGGACACGCAAATGAACAACTCTTACATCCAATACAGCGGAATGATGAACGAGTAACAATTCCAGTCTTTTCTTCTTGCTTTATTGCCTCCACCGGGCAGGAAATACGGCAGAGTGCTTCCTTACAGTGTTTACACGCAAGTGGCAAATATGCCACATTTTCAATATCACCGTGTCTTATTCTCGATTCACCTTTAAAAGCCGAACGACATGCAGCCTCACATGACCTGCAGCCGCAACACAGGTCAAGGTCTAAAATTATTCTTCTTGCCATACCTTCACCTCAGTCGGTATAAAGTTAACTAAATCATCCACAATCTCATATTCAAAGAGACGACGTACTTCAGGAGTTTCAGGCTGAGTAAAGATCGCTCCCTGTGGCACTGCATTTGTAATTTTTACCGGTAACCTCGCCACACCCATTCTGGATTCTATCGTTGCCAGACCATTCTCATTTAATCCCATCTCATAGGCATCTAATGGATTCATTTTTAATACTGGTTTTTCCAGCAATCCAAGGTAATAAAAAGAAATCTTTTCTCCGAATAGTGTCAGACCTCTTTTTTTAACTCTTTCCCGAATCCGCTGAATACCTTCTTTTAAGTCAATTTTTAACTTCCACTCGTCGCTTTTGGTGTCGGCGATTTCAACTTCGAGTATCTTAAAAATTTCGCTGATTGTTTTGGCACCGCTCGGCGGCTGAATTTCACCGTACAATTTTTTCACACCCCACATTGTCATCACCGAACCCGATTTTTCCATATTCAATGCAAAAGGCAATTGAACACAATCTTTAAAACGAATGGTTGATGTTGAATAGATATTTAAATTGGAAATTTCCCTTAACAGCTGTGGATAATAAAATGGAAATAACTCCCCGAAATTGATTAAATATTTAAGCTTATTATTTCTAATTAATTCCAAAACTGTTGCGAAAGGTTTCAATCGGTGGTGATGTAGAAATTCAAATACCGGTAGTATTCGTTTTTTGGTCTCTTCACTAAGCTTTCTTATTCCTTCAAAAACCAATTGTGGTTCATCTATATGGGCAAACGCCATGGTAACGATAAACAGTCCATTTCTGGCTGAGTTAAAATCCCCAGCAATGGCTTCAATCTTTGCTACTGGAATGCCACAAATTTCTTCCACATTAACTTTTGACAACGGCTCACCGGCAAGTTTTAACATGAAAATTCCTTCAGATCCAGGTTTCACCTTAAGAAAATCAGTGGCAAAATGGGAAGTATGGTTATGAATTGAATCAATCACGACCAGCCGATGTTTTCTGTCACTTAGTTTCCAGTTTATCAGATTTCTGGAAATCATCGGTGCAAAATTAAAAACATCGCCGAGCACGATTATAAAATCGCAGGTATCAATCTCATCAGGGGATGCCAGGGAATTTCTATCTTTAAGGTATCCAATCATTCCCTCAGGTTCAAGATAGGCAGAAGCAATATTTTTTATATTGTATTTGTTACAAAAACCGATTACTGATAGTTCCTCCTCTATTGTGAGATTTTTATCAATCGTAACTGCAATCGAATCCGGTTCATTTAAAATATTCAAAAAATCTTTTTTAATAAATTCCCATTCCGTATATTTATCTTTCACAACTGGAATATAAAGCCGCTTCGGATGATTTAGATAAAAAATAGAAGCACTACCTCGAGGGCAGAGTCGACCATTGTTAGGTGTGTCTTTCAAATATTCTACACCCTTTATTCCAAAATCATCAAATACAATTCCGAATTCGCATCCGTATCCACAGAAAGTACATAAAGCCCTTCTTATCTCGGGTGCGGAGCTTCGAATGTTCATAAGAACGGGTCCTCTATATCCTTAACATCTTTCCAGGTCAGCACCGGCCCATCCTTACACACATAAAATTTACCCACCCTACAATGATTACACTTACCAATTCCACAGGACATATTCTTTTCCATGGAAAGATAAATATTTGAATCCTTAAATCCGGCTTCAACGAGACGCTGGGTTGTAAACTTCATCATCAATGGCGGTCCACAGACAATCGCAGGTGTTGTCTTCACATCTACCGGTATTTCATCAAGAATGGTGGTCACCACACCCACCCTTCCTTTCCATTCTTCATCGCCTACATCCACTGTTAGTAATATATCAACATTCTTTATTTTCTGCCATCCGGGGATCAAGTATTTATAAACGATATCTTTTGGTGTTCTTGCCCCATAACGAATATAAATCTTTTTATACTCCTTTATGTTCTCAATCAATGCAAGGAAGAGTGAACGGAGCGGTGCAAAACCCACTCCACCTCCAACGATAAAAACATCCTTTTTTTTGAAATCATTGAGCGGATAGGGTTTTCCAAAAGGCCCTCGTACTCCGATTATTTCACCTTCTTTTAATTCAAAGAGTGCTCTGGTAACCCGGCCTACCTTCATGATGGTAAATTCAAGGTCAGGAGCGTATGGGGACGATGAAGGTGTGAATGGTGCTTCACCCACTCCTGGTACGGTAAGTTCTGCAAATTGACCCGCTTCAAATTCAATCGGTTTCCCTTCCAGAACAAAAGTTCTGATTGTTGGTGTCTCTTCAATGATTTTCTTAATTTTGGTTAATTTCGGTGCATAAGGATTCATAGTTTGCTGAGCACTTCCCTTATATCTATTTTTGCCGAACACCCGGAAAAACATCTTCCGCAACCAGAACAGGCAAAGATCCTTTCATATTGATAAAAATAATTGAACTTGCACTGGAACCTGTTCCAGAATCTCTCATCAATCCTGCTTCTGGGATTAGCACCCCCTCCGACCCTCGCATATGCTGCATAGTAACATGCATCCCAGGTTCTTATTCTTTCAATATCATCTCCCCTTTTGTAATCACTCAATAAAAAACAATAGCAGGTAGGGCAACAGTGTAAACAGGAAAAACATTCCACACAATCATCCCGGGCATCTCTGATTTTATTTTTTGATGCTTTTTCTACGAGTCCTGGAATTTTATCATTAATTCTATTTTTATTAATCCCATCAAGCCTTTCAAGGGCCCTCCTTCTTGTATCTTCCCTTTCGTCAACAAATCCATCCTTAACTTCTTCAAACAAATCACTGTCGGCGTGGACTAAATCCTCGCCTCTTTTTGAAAAAACTTCAATTAAATACCCGGATTTCACCAATGTGATGTTTAAATCAGCAATACCCTCGGGATATGGTTTCAAGCCAACAAAATTGCAAAAGCAGGTCTCCATAGGTTCCGGGCAGTCTGAAGAAATGATAATGGTATTTTCTCTTCTGATTTTATATAAATCATCCACTGGCTGCCAGTGTAAAAAAACTCTGTCAAAGACATCAACACCCCTTAAATCACAATTTTTTACACCCATGATAACAATCGGTTCTGGTCGCAGATCCAGCACAGTAGGAAACCGCGCGACAACCCCCCGGCTGGGAAAAAAGAAATGTTTTATGTTTTCTGCTGTCCTTATATTTTTAAAATCAGGAGATATAAAATTATCAGGGTTATATCTAATAGTATGCGCCTTACCATTTTCCGTGAAAGAATAAAAAATTTTAGCCCAGGCTGCAAGTCGTTTTAGCCATTTTTCGAGATTATGAGCGGGTAGTAAAAAATTCATAAGACAGAGATTATATCAAAAAAAAAGGAAAAGTCAATACTCAATCGCAGAGATTTGAACCCAAAACCAACTTCGCGTATGAGATTTTAAAAAGGGTTAAAACTTTTGATTTTTACATTACAAAATTACTTAACTGCTAAAATAATCAATCCATTCCTCACTACTTTCTTTCACATAAATCATGTAATTTGCTTTGGGTAAGGTCTTGTTGACGAAAGAAAGCGCTGTTTGATTATTGACTTAAGAAAAATTTTGACTAAATTATTTTATGCACATATTTCTGAGCGATGCTCATATAAGGAAGGATGATAGTTTACGTGCACAACTGCTGGTGAAATTTTTAAACGAAATAAAAGGTGAATTAAAAAATCTTTTTATTGTAGGTGACCTGTTTGAATTCTGGTTTGAATATAACGTCGTCATTCCTAAAGATTATTTCAAGATTCTTGCTACATTTTACAATCTCCATCTCAGTGGAGTTGGGTTGCATTATATTCTTGGCAACCACGAAGTATTGATAGGCGATTTTTTGAAAAACCTCGGGTTTGTATTATATCCAGACGATGCCCGAATTGAACTTGATGGCAAAAAGATTTACCTTGCCCATGGTAACCGGATAGACCGGAGAATCTGGACTTTGTTCTGGGAAAATCTATTGAATTCAAAAATCAACCATGCTTTATACAGCCTGCTCCATCCAGACATAGGGGTTTTCCTGGCACAGGGAGTTGCACATTTATCCCGTCAGCAACCAAGGAATCTTAATTTGAGCATCATGCTCGAGCGATTTGCCCTTGAAAAATTAAATGAGTTTGATATTGTTATCCTTGCCCATTCCCACATTCCTGTCTTCAAAAATCTAAAGAACGGTAAGTACTATATCAATACCGGAGACTGGGTTGATAACTTTTCCTATGTAAAGTTAAAGGATGGTATTGTTTCTTTAAATTATTACCGTTAGTTATTCCAGACTGCCAATTTCTTTTTCAACCTCCTCAAGAATCTCACATGATTTCACCAGCTCCTTCATTTTATTGTGGTCAGGATAGAGTTCCCTGTCTTCTTCAAGATGAGGAACATATTTTCTAATAACCCTTCTTGCTACATTCACACCCCGTCCTGGATTGAATTCGCGAAAATCTAATGCCTGGGCTGCTGCCATAAACTCAATACCGAGTATCCCATAGGCATTATCAAGAATCTGCTCATTCTTCAATGCTGTATTCATCCCCATTGAGACGAAATCTTCCTGATCCGCAGCAGCTGGAATTGACTGGATTGAAGCAGGCATAGAAAGGATGCGTTGTTCAACGATTAGCATATCAGCGGTATATTGGCTCAGCATAAATCCTGAGAAGATACCAGGGTCTTTAGTTAAGAA
>JAOAFX010000089.1 GCA_026416055.1 Caldifarciminota bacterium | reverse complement strand
ATGGGAGAGTTGCTGCTGAAGGCGATCACAATACTTTGTTTCAAACTTCTGATGAATATCGAGAATTATATAAAGAGCAGGTTTTGATTGACTAGTCCAAAATATTATAAGCAATCAGTCTTTTAATGCAGGAGATAGCACACAAGAAAAAGACGCAAACATTGGAACTGTTTAGTCTTTTGCCGATCTCAATGAACTCTTATGTATTAGCTTTAACTATCAGCGAATTTTGCGCAGCATTACCCCCCGCATTACTTATCTTTCTATAGCATGGGGTCGCATCTCTACTTTCTACAATATTTACCGCCAGTAATTTAGGATGCATAATGCTTATCAAGGTAGACTGAACTTTCGTGCTGTCTGGAGTGTGTAAATATCAAAAAGTCATGCGAATGAATATTTTTATTGTTCAACGATTCCATTATACTACAATTCTAAAATTATCGAACAATGATACATAAGATAAGAATGGCTACAAAAAATTATAACTAAAGAATCAATATTTTTTAACAGCAAAAATTTGACTTTTTATTAACGATCAAGTAGTTAATTAGCTATTCTGAATTTGTAAGAAAAAACTCCAATTTTTACAAGACTTAAGTCACAGAAAAATTAAAAAATACGACAAAAATTATCAAAAAATAGGGTAGTTTTTAACATCAAAGTGTTGAAATTTCGTAAGATTTTTGGGTTTTCTGTAAAAAAGTGGTAAAAATTGGGTTTTGTCTCATTTTATGAGACTTGTGTCTCACTGGATGAGACTCGAGCAGATGCAGGACAGTTCTGCATTTGCTTGATTTTGTGGATAATTTTGTGGATAACCTGTCTCACTGGATGAGACAGAAAAAATTGAAAGTGTTGAAATTTCAGCACTTTTGAGTTGGCATGATTTTTGCATTTATATATTTCATGTGGACTGAGTTGCTCAGGAGTTATTAAAATTTTAAATTGTGGTTGCATGGTTTGCTCTGCGGTGGTGGTTAAGAAATTTCAAGCGAAGGTCTTAACCTCCCCCTTCACACTCCCCCCGCCCCGCTGATTTCCTCCCGGTGGGGCGGGTTAAACAGGTGCAAGGTTAAAGGGGAATTGTGGGGTTCAAAAAAATTTCTTGGAAAGGAGTATTAAATGATTTTAATAAGAAGAGATTCGACTTTTTGCTTATTGATCTTTTTGGTTGGAGCATGCGTCTATCCAATTAATTCTTGGAGCGAAGAATTTTCGACACCAAATGTAATTTTTGGTCCCTATCTCGGCAATGGAAATAATCAGTTTTCAATTGCAATCATAGCAGATCCACATGTTGGCGATGCCATAGCTGATTATGGAACACCCGGATGGAACGATACGCCTTTTAATTACGACCAAGGAAGTGCTGCGGTCAACTTAAGAAATACAGTTAACTGGATTAACACTCATAAGAATGTTCATAACATAAAGTATGTCTTCATTCTCGGAGACCTGACCGAAAGTGCGGAAATTTCAGAATTAAGGAAGGCATACGAAATCTTAAATACACTACAAGTACCATGGATCCCGTTGATAGGCAATCACGATGTTTGGCCCTACATTGACGCTAATAACAAAGCACCTGAAGAGTTGAGCGACAGTTATTTTAACAGCATCTTTGGAGCGCACTATGATTATTTATCCAGTTTCTTACCCAATTTCCGAAAATGTCCACTGCCTATCTGGAATTGGGAGGTGAATCCAGGTCATTATAGTTATTTCCAAAACTTTGCTTTTGACGCTGGTTATGGAGACTGGCATTTTATATGTATTGATTTCAATTCACGTGATGATGCTAATAATGGTCAGGGTGTGGATTGTGGCGGAGCACTATACGCACTGAATATGAATGACAAAGTCTCTTCAATAAAGGTAAAAGGTACTAATAGCAAAGGTGTGATAGTGTATGAACATAGCAATCCTGAGGTAAATGAAGGAAAGTCTCAGACATTTTTTAATAGTACGCCAACGCTTGAAGGGTCTCATATAGGAAATGATAATGCCTCAGCAATAAGAATAATAGGAGATTGTACGGTTCGTCTCCATAAAGATGCTAATTACAAAGGAAGTATCGTTAGAACTTCTACAGATATACCGGATTTAAGTTCATCGGCATATCAATTTAATGACAGAACATCATCAATCAAAATTACGAATGCTAAGTTATCCGGACGTCTTGAAGTATATAAAGATGCGAATTATGGTGGAAGAAAAGAAATCTTTATAGCCAGCGACCGTTATTTATATGGAAATTACATCGGAAACGATGAAATATCTTCATTTAAAATTTATGGTCCATGCCGGGTAACTTTTTATAAAGATGCAAATTTTAGTGGAGCAAGTCTTACGTATGATATTTCTGCCAATCAGAACTATTTCTCCCCTTCAATGCCATCTGGCTGGAATGACGAAGTTTCCTCTATAAAAATAGTAAACTGCGATAGCAGAGGTGTAATATTTTATAGCGATGCAGGGATCGACACTTACAATAATAATCAGTTGACACTTTTCGGTAACGATGCTGACCTGAGTGATAATCCCACCGGCTGGTCTTATCCCAAACCAGTAAATTGGAATGACATAATTTCTGCTGTGAGAATTATTGGTAATTGTACAGTAACGTTGTATATTGACAGTTACTACAAAGGTTTTCTGGAAGCCACAGGACCAGGATTTTATGTACTAGAGAATTATAACTTAAATGACGAAGTTTCATCTATTGAAGTTATGAATGGATACCTTGGGAGCAGGATAGAACTATATAAAGATGAAAACTACGGCGGCAAAAGTGAAATAATGATTTTTGATGACAGAAACCTCGATGGTAATTTTATAGGGAACGATGAAATTTCATCGGTAAAAGTGTATGGCGGTACAGGTTCTTTTACTTGTTCCTTATATATCGATGCTGGATACAGTGGAGGTGTTATGGAATTAAGAAAAAATGACCCCCGACTCAGTGAGAATGGAGCATACGCTTGGTGGCGTGATCACATCAGAAATTATCCTAACAAAAAAGCCGATAACATACTCATCTTTGCACACCACCCCCTTTACGTAGAATCCGTACTAAGAGATGATAGCAGTAGAGGTTATTGGAATTTTACGATAGATGAATATAACAACATTGCCTGGCTTCTAAACGAATATAAAGATCATATTGGTGGATGGTTTGCAGGGCACCTGCATGGATATCCAGGATGGCAGGGAGATAAAACCTGGTCGATTAAATATCCATGGGGTGGATTCTCCACGATATGCAATGGATATTTCACCGGCACTAACAAAGACAATAGAGGTTGTATTAGATTGGTGTTTCTGAAGTATACAGACCCGGCTATAGCCACGAGCTCATTGAATAAAGAAAAAAGTGAGTCTAGAAAAACATCTTTTACTCAGATTGAATGTGCTGATCTGATAAAAGATGCAATAAAATTAAAGATAAATCTTTTAGATGAATCTGAAATTACAATAAAACTTTTTAATTCTTTGGGTCAAATGGTACGTCATGCAGATTTCTCTTTAGCAAAAGATAGAGAAATAAATATTGATTCTAAAAATTTGTCTGCAGGGGTCTATTTTTTAAAGATTGAAACAGAAAATTATAATTTTAATAAAAAAATTATCTTACTGGATTAGTGAGGAAAATCTTATGGATTTAGCAAAAGCTATGGGTAAGCAGAATGAAAATACTTTTATTTACGATAAGATTTACTTTGATAATCATTATAAGAGCAATTTCTACAGATGGTATATAGAATCTGTTCGTAATCGAGCAATAAAGAAAATAATTTACAGAAACCTGAAAGAAGGTCGAATACTCGAAATCGGCTTTGGAAATGATAATCTTCTCAAACTATTTTTAAAAGATTTTGAAATCTACGGTGTCGATATTTCGGATTTTGCGGTGAATGAGATGAGAATGAAATATGGTCCAGATAATTTTACATATTGCGATATAGCAAAAGAAAAAATTCCATTTGAGCATCAGTTTGACGCCATCTGTGCTTTGAATGTAGTTGAACATCTCTGTAATCCCGGGTATGCTTTTGAGAATATTCATTCTTCTTTGAAGGATGGTGGTTTGTTTATCCTGCAAATGCCATTGAAAGGCAATATATTCTCACGCATCCAGTATAAAATATTTTACGATGTGCCAGAGCATCTTTATCAGCCTTCGTTTGATTCCCTGAATGAAGCCTTAAATCAGGCTGGTTTTAAATTAGTGGAAAAATGTGTTTCTACTTTCTTCCCGCTGAAAATCAGTGCATCTTTCATCATAAACTCATTCAATCTATTTCTTGGAGTATATAAAAAAGCGGAGGGAGAATTTTTTTCCTCACAAAATTGAAATGGTAATGTCTATATTTATGTAAGAATTTTAATCAATGATTGCATAAAGGCGCTCCTTCCATTTGTTATTGTATTTGTTAAATAGCGCAGAGATTATTCGCTCACAAATCGCCACATTCGCAAATAACGACATCGGCCTTGTCCATTAACGCCTAACCGAAGGATAAATCATATCTAACACCCCTATCAAACGCTCACCACCATCCGTAATAATCAACCGCTTAATCAAACCAAACGCCGTCGTCAAATCCCGATACCGATAACCATTCCGAATCATTCCGATATAACACCTTGACATCACCAAAAATCTGATTAATCTTAGCCTGAGAATAATTAAATGGATTCATAGGTGTATCCTCCTTTCAGGATAATCCATTATTATCCTTATTATTTATTATTATCATGATTATTACGATTATCATAATTCAAGATTTAAGACTACTGATAAGGAAGGATACACCTTTTTTCATTTTTTCAAGATAAATTTCCACACTTTTAAGTATATTGCCAATGCTGGTAAGTTTTGACTTTTTTGATATCAGCGATCTGGGATACTTAGATTGCATAAAACCGCAACTGGTAAAAATTGATATGAGGTAATCCATACCTTTTATTTTTCTTGACTAATGTCACATTTTGGATATATTTAGCGTATGTTTGCTGGAATCTCCAATATTGAGGAGGCTATATGAAGCGAATGATTTTGATTATTCTCTTGTTTATCATCTTTATTGCAGGAATTATTTATGGCGGGAAAGTAGGCGATTTCACCGAGACTGAGAGTGTTGGGTCAGTGATGTGTCTCTCTTGTATGGGGTTACAGCAATGAAGTTAAAAAGAATCGTTCAGTTTATTGCTTCTGCAATAACCCTGGGGAATTATCCAGCAATATGGCAGGGAGGAATCTACCAGGGACCATTAAAACAGGGCTGTGTGCCGATATTGAATTGCTGGGGTTGTCCTTTATCACTCTTTTCCTGCCCGATTGGTGCTTTACAGCATTTTTTTAACCTCCACTTGATTCCATTTTACATTGCAGGTTTCTTCGGGGCAGTCGGGACCCTTGTTGGGAGAATGGCATGCGGCTGGTTATGTCCATTTGGTTTGTTTCAGGATTTACTTTATAAGTTAAAGACTTTCAAAATGCGACTCCCAAAATTCTTCAGTTATTTAAAATATGCAGTCCTGGTCATTGTTGCTGGTGTAATTGCCTGGGTCAGTGGCGAACCCTGGTTCTGCAAATTGTGCCCTGCTGGAATAATTGAGGCAGGAATCCCACTTGTACTGGCAGATAAGACCGGTGATATAAGGGCACTTGTGGGCTGGCTTTTCTGGATTAAAATGGCAATCCTTGTTTTAGTGATACAATTTTCCATATATATAAAAAGATTTTTCTGCCGGACATTCTGTCCGGTAGGTGCAATATACTCTCTATTTAATAGCTTCAGCCTTTTCCGATTACAGGTCGATAGAAAAAAATGTATCGATTGTGATTCGTGCAGGGCAGTCTGCCCAATGGATGTGCCGATCCATACTTCACAATACAATGTTGATTGTATTAGATGTCTTGATTGTGTAAAAAAATGTCCAACAAGGGCGATAACTTATGGAACGAAATAACAAAAGATTAATTTCAGCAATTATTTCAATATTTATTGTTGGCGGTGGTCAGATCTATTCAAATCGTATCCTGACCGGCGTGATGTTTATAATCTTTTTTTACGGTTCTATCCTCGTGACGAGGATTCTGTGGATAGAACTCACCGCTGGATTTTGGTTTCTGCTTGGTGCCTGGATAATTTTCTGGCTTTTTAATATCTATGATGCATACCGTGGAGAGACATATTTTGCTCCACCCTGTGAAAAGAATTGTCCAGCAGGCATCGCGCCATGGTATTACATAAATCTTATCGTGAATAATAAAGTTAAATATCCGTTCATTCCTTTTTTCCGTATCCTGGGAATGATTTGTCCTGCACCATGCGAAGATAATTGCACAAGAAGGGGTATTGATGAACCGGTAGCGATTGGCTATCTAAAACATGGAGTTGAGACCGAAGAGCCGTCAGCACCAGTAAAGACCAGAAAAGAAAAAATTGCAATCATTGGCGCAGGTCCCTGTCTGTCTCTTATACACATCTGAC
>JAOAFX010000088.1 GCA_026416055.1 Caldifarciminota bacterium | reverse complement strand
GATGGATATAAATACCACCTGCACCATGTTTTGCAATATGATAACATTCACCCATTGTCAGATTTGTGTCAGGCTGGGTGAATAATCTGAACAACCTTATGCCAATAGGTAAATTTATGCTTGTCCACGAAGCGGAATGGGCTCCAATTGTGCCGATCGCTCCCTGCCTCATCCGCACAAACTCTTCAGCAATACATTCGTGGTCTGAATCATCAAACCTGCCCACGGTACATGACGCAAAATAGAAGAAGAAAAAACGCCTGCCGTTGTTTATGCGCGGGATGTCTGTTTCAAAGAAAAGTTTCTCATGGGCAAGCTGATGGGTATTTCCATGACCAAAGAAGCAACCAATTAGTGCGCCCTTATTGAGCTCTTTAATAAAATCTTCAGTAGCCATTGGTTTTGTGGTATTAGCATCATGTGGTGGCATGGGCAGATAGCTCAAAAGATAGACCTTGGCGCGATCATACAAAGCATCTGGTACTACATTATTTAACATCTCACAGGCTTCAGCATGCTCTGTTCCTTCCCAGGTCTTTGCATACTCGTCATCAGCTGACAGAATTATTCTTTTATTCCAGTTGCCATCGATATCACCATTCTCATATGCAAATAACTTATCTATGAAATCACGCACCTCCTGATTGCTGCGCACAGTAATCCTTCCCATTATCATTGCCTCAGAGCCGAAGAAGTTAACATATTCACCTTCATAAATACCGTTATCCGGTATCCCAGGGTTACCGGAAAGCAGTGTTCCCCATTCATACATCGGTACATAATTCGGCGGATTCTCTTTTCCCAGATTGTTTTTATAATCATAGGTTCCATCGCCAACAATCAGGACATATTTCGGGACTGTATTCCAGTGATTGTAGGTATGATACAGAAAATGTTTGATCGCAAGCGGGTCATACTTTCCAAAAGAGAAATCATCAAATATTGCATCCACTGTTACAACTTTTGTTGTATATTCCTGCTGACGATATTTCACAAGGGGCATAATTGAATTATAAAATTTCTTGTGGGTAATGACCAAATATTCACAACCCTCATCCTTGTCTCTTAGCCGACCTGGATGTGTTAAAACCGGCACAACCCTTTGTGCTGAATTTAACTGAGCAAAATAAAGAAGTTGAAAAGAATCACAATGACTGGTAAATGTCAAAGTCTTTTGGGTCAAATTGTAATTATCAAACATCCTCGGTTTTCTTAAATCAGTAATATCAAGGATAAACGGCCTGGAATTTACATTTTTACACTTTATTGTGTAACTACGAGGATTTCTAAAATAAGCATGGAAAGGTTCGGACATGTCAGTTATACGCTGATATTCAAGGTCAAAGCAATTCAGATATACGGTGAGATTTATCCTGTCGGGAAAAATCCGCCTCACTTTATATTCAAAAGTTGAAGAATCGCCACTGAGCATGCCGTACCCAGTAAGCTTGAAGGCGGGCAATGACATCGTGTAGGGTAAGAGAATTGTATCACTGAAAAAGACACCGTCATTCATGCTGAACTGATACCAGAAATACTGTGGGTTTGGTGTCATGGCACCAAAGATAGACATAATCAATTTTGCTTGACCTGCAGCACAACGATGTCTTATCGGCATTCTTACTGTGACACTTTCAGCCTCTCCAAGTGAAAAATCGATCCAGTACCAGTTGATACCTGAGCGTGTGGGGTTATGAACATCCTCTTCAAGATGTAATATTTCATTCACCACTGTGTCAGGAGTTGAACCATTCCACTGTGCATTTACCCTTTCCATCCGTCTTCCATAATTCCCACCGAATGTAAACCAGTAGACATTACTACGGGCATAACCGTTCTCATACCAGTTCAAAAATGTATCAGGAACAAAATGGCTTGCAGGATGACCATAAAATATAAGATAATCTTCTCTATCAAAAGAATGATCCTCTTCGCCATGGACAAATACCGGAACTTCTATCAGTGAATCTGGAAATGGTTGAAGAACATTCCGGGGCAGGAGTTCAAATGCTGAAGTATAAATCTTCATCGTTTTAGGATCAAATTGTCTTGGGTCGATACCGGATTTTTTTATCGACTCATAATCTATTTTGTACAACCCTTCTTTTTCAATTTCAATCTTAAACCATACACCCGGGATAAAAGGATTTTTTTTGGGTTGCTGCATCTTTTCACGACGCCAGTTTTTACACTGCTCGTAATTGATAATCGTTCGTTTGTATATTTCGTCGAATGATTTGTCTATGATCGGAACAATCTTTGGTCTGCTCCTGAACATTACCTTTATTTTCACCAGGCGCGAAATTACAAGTTCCTTTCGCACTGGATTATAACGAAGTGGATGTATTTTTATGTTGACTGTATTTATATCACGAAAGTATTGAGGGCTGGAGACCTCAATAATATTTGATGGATAAAATTCATCTATCTCATACACCTTACTTTTTGCCTTCTCTTCCATACCGGGTAATTCATGCAGGGCAAGGGAAGTTACTGGTTTTATATCAACATCATAAAAAGTCTCAGATTGGTGGTCAGCTATCTCCACATCCACATCGCCTTCCTGCGGAATGCCGACAATTAAATTCAAAGAAGGGACGTCAGGTTCACCCGGTTTTGCAAACGATGTCGCGCCGGAAAATTTTAAATTATTCACATCTATTTCTCTGCCCGAGAAAATTATCTCAACACCGTTCTCATTGATTTCATTTATATTCAAAGCAGTTATCAATAAAAAAGATATAAAAACCATAGGATTTCTACTAATCTATCTTTCTTGCTTCATCAACAAGCATAATGGGGATGTCATCTTTTATTTGATATGCAAGTTTACACTTATGGCATAAAAGTTCTTCTTTCTCTTTATCATACTCTAAGTCGCCCTTGCACTTTGGGCAGCATAAAATTTCTAAGAGTTCTCTCTTGAGCATAATACCTCCTGGGGTTTAAGGAAGATAAATTTATCCTTAATGGAGCTGAAACCAAGATTAAGGAAACCAAATCCGTATGCACCTAAAAATGGCAGAAGGATAAACTGTAGATTGTACAAAGCGTAAAAGAAAGTGAATAAAATATACAATCCCAAGATAATCTCCAGAAAAGGTATTAAAGATTTAGCCTCGGTTGGATACCTGGTTGTTTTCACTCCCCCGCATTTTGGTGTTCTGGTGAAAATGATATTTTTATTTAAAAATGCCTCAATGATTGCCTTGGTATTCGATATTGTCAACCCCATACTATAGGCAATGACACCGGCGATATATATCCACCGCTTTTTATAATCGTGATAAAAAGATTTCTGAGAAAGAAAATAAAGAATCGGATAGCCGAATGCACCTATGGTGAAAAACGAAGCAAATATATAATAAGATTCAGAAACGATCTTCTCTACTTTAAAATAGATTATCGGAAATGAGAATATTCCCAGAAGAAGCATGGCAAGAAAATTAATATGACCGGTAAGATGAACAATAGCCTCGTATTTAACCAATGGTTTCAAATCGCTTTTAAGGACATCTTTCAACAACTTCATCCCTACCTGAAAAGTCCCCTTCGCCCAGCGATTCTGCTGGATACGAAAGCTATCTGCATCTTCAGGCAACTCACCGGGGACGACCACATCGCCCCTGTACTTAATACGCCAGCCTTTTAACTGAACCCTGTAAGAAAGGTCAAGGTCTTCAGCAAGTGTATCTCCAGACCAGCCTCCTGCATCTATTATTGCTTTTTTGCGCCATATTCCACAGGTACCATTGAAATTGATAAAAAAACCTGCTTGATTCCTTAATTCCTGCTCATTTACAAAATGATTATCAAGTCCAACTGCCTGACTTCTGGTGAGAAATGATTCTTCAGCATTGAGGTGCCCCCATCGTGCCTGTACCACTCCGACATCAGGTTTTTGAAATTCCGGAAGAAGTTTTTTTAAAAAATCCCTTGGTGGCACAAAGTCTGCATCGAATATCGCAATAAACTCTCCTCTGGCATAATTCAATCCATACTGGAGTGCTCCAGCTTTAAATCCATTCCTTGTCCCCCTTCTGAGGTGTTTAATATCAAAACCTTTTATCAATCCTTCCTTAACCATTGCCTGAACAATCTCTGTCGTCTCATCATTGGAATCGTCAAGGATCTGGATTTCAAGTTTTTCTTTAGGATAATCCATCATCAAAATGCTGTTTAAAAGTCTCCTTACAACGAACTTTTCATTATAAATTGGCAATTGAATTGTAACATCTGGGTATTCCTTCAGCATCAATCCAGGCTCATGTTCTTTTTTATCCTTGTTCTTTCGGAATTTAATATAAAGATAAATCAAGACATAAGAATGGATTGAATAAAAAAATAAAACCAGAAGCACCAGAGTGTAGATAAAGAGTATCAATCCGGTCAATCCAGCCCCTTTCCTGACTTCATGACCTCAATGTTGAACAAAGGGCAGAGCATGAATGCCCTGTATTTTAAGATCTCGGGATATTCCATATCAAGGTATACGGCTATTTTATCCATTTTTTTCTCTGTGTCAAGGGATTGGGTTGCTATTACAACACTATCAACCTCTATAGCAATCTCTCCAACAGGTTCAATCGCCTTTTTTAATCTTATCAATAGATAAGGACAAAAAATATGGTCGAATTTAAGATCAACCGATTTTATCATCTCATATCCACATATTAATTTTTTCAGATATACAGGACGGTTGATATTTCTATTGTGGTATCCAATGTGACTTGCCTCTTCTGGATTCTTTGCTATCTCAAATATAAATGTCTTACCAGGCGCAAGCATATCCTTTATGTCATGAATTTCGTATTCCCATGGTACCCTGAGAAAAAGTTTTTTATCCGCTTTAAAAATCTTTCCCGATAGATTCAATAACTTAAGACGCAATTGTATTTTTTTTATAACCGAATCTAATCCGATCGTACTGTCAATTTTGAGTTCATAATCTTTAAAATCGTGCACCAGTGGTTGAATACTCTTCTTGTTGTTGTAATCAAAAATTTTCACCTGCCAGTAAACCGAAGAGTCAGGCAATCCAACCCAGATCATCGACGGTAAGTAAAATTTCTTTGAAATCTCAATATACCCGACCATCTCCCGCCATCGGTCTGGTGCCAGAAAAGGTAGTGTGGCATTGAAACGAAATAGATAATCTTTATCATGGCTCAATAGTTCAAATTGATCAAACTCAAGAACTCTCTTTACCTGGTCATAAATATTTGACTCTTCACCCCTTGCCGACTCTAAATACTTTCCATCTTTTTTACTCCATTCACGGTCACCCACACCGATATATTCAAAATAAATGACTGTATCTCCATAATCCCATCGCCCTTTAACATGTTCACCCCTTTTAACCACACAATATCCACGGGCATCTATCATAGTTCCATAACTTTTAAGGCGGTATTCATAACCAAATGACCTCTGGCGTAAAAGATTCTTAACCCAGATTTTCACATCCTTAGCAGGGTCAGGAGAGTATGAAAACCTAAAACCACAGTTCAAAATGAAGTAAGAAATGAATAGTATATAGACTCTACCATTTTTTTCCATGTTGAATTATAATCAAAAAAAGATAAATATCAAGCATTCTTCAAGCCTAAAAATGGATAAAAAACTTCTTGACTTATCACTTTATTTTCTTATAATGTCAGTATCACGAAAAAATATTTAGGAATGCGAGGTGCTTATGAAAGAATTTTTTAGATGGTGGATGAGCTATGTGCTTGTAATATTTTTTTTAATCCACGGATCAACTTGTAAAAATCCTGATAAATACAGACCTGATTATGACTCATTGCTACCTCCACCACCGCCACCCCTATTATTATCTCCTCCCGATAGTTTTGTCCACATGCCACTTGTCAGTGGTAACAGGTTATTAATTTCCTGGGAGCATATCGAAGATGCTGAGATATACGAAATACATCTTATCGGTGAAAATCATCCTGAATGGACGATTGAACTCGATACCAACTTCTTAGCCCAGAACTGGGCAAATATTGCTCTCTTCGATAAATACACATGGAAGGTGAGGGCATATAGCCAAAAATGGGAATATTATACCGATTGGTCAAAACCGCGGATTTTTACAGTAAGTCATCGATTTCCACCCCCCATTCCACTTTACCCTCCTGGAGATACAATTTTCTATACCGATTCATTGCCCATTTCTATAAACTTTGAATGGTCAATGGTGAGTGGTGCTCAATATTATTATTTGAGAGCAACTATGGATACAACGTTCCTTTTTGAAATCCGGGTGACGAATAACCACGAAACTGTATTTATTGAAGAACCGGGGATTTATTACTGGCAAATCCTCGCAGGGAGTAAACACTGGGAATACGATACTGGCTGGTCTCCTGCAATCAGATTCACTGTCATCAAAAACAAGAAAAAAATTTAATTAACTGAAATTATTTATGTTTGATTTTTTAAATTTTTTAATATCTTAAAAAAGGAGGAACGATGAGAATAAAAATCTTTATTGCGTTATTGATTACCATCGCATCTGGTGGTATCTTAAAAGATGATATCGTTCCCGGAATAGAAATAGAAAGCCATGGAAATGCGGTGAGATACATTACCCCGGAAAGCAATTCCCCTCCATCATCTCAAAATACAACCATATATGACCGTTCACGTGCTGAAGTCCTCTGGGTCGACAGGAACCATCAGTTTGCGATTGCCGAACACGTTTCTTTATCAGGCAATGGAATGTCCATCCAGGCGGGCTGGTGGTTGAATAACAAAAGAACTAGTCATTATAGAACCCTCGGGAATAATGTTGCAGTATGGGTTTATCAGCTACCACTAACTGAATGGTATATTCCGGTTGATGTTTCGTTTTCTGGAGAAGATATTGCGGTTGGTTCAACAGGGGAACCATTTTACAGCTTTGCCAGTAGTAACAATGCACCAAAA
>JAOAFX010000087.1 GCA_026416055.1 Caldifarciminota bacterium | reverse complement strand
TAGTCAGCAATACGCAGGCTGCCATTAGAAGGGCAGAATTTATCAAGTCCTGTTTAAATGAAATCGGCATCCGTGTTGAGATTAATCCTTTACCCTGGCACGATTTCCTCGAAAGTACTTACCGGGGAAATTTTCTACTCTGCATTCAGGGATGGATAAGTGAGACTGGAGACCCGGATAACTTTTTATACCCATTATTCCATACAAACTCTTTTGGCTATCCAGGTAACACATTCTTTTTTTCAAATCCGGAGATTGACAAGATGATTGACCAGGCACGAAAGATAAGAAATATAAAACAGCGTCTCAAGTATTATCAAGAGATAGAAGAGAGAATACTTGAAGAAGCGCCTGGGGTTTTTTTATACCATTCCCTGAAAAATATTGCAGTTAGAAAAGAATTGCGGGGATTCAAACCCCATCCGCTGGGTATTTTAAGACTGAAATATGTTCAACCTTATTTTGTCCGGGGAAATTATGAATTTCAGTTAGAAGGAATGAGCACGCGGTTTATAACAGTTTAGAGGGGGTGTTATGGCAAAGAAGGAAGACATTGATATTCTTGCTGACCTGGAAGAGAAACTCGGTCAGCTTGAGAAAGTAGAAAAAGAACTGGCGGCAAAGACTAAGGAGTTAAAATCTGCAGAAGAAAAGCTTGCCGAAACTTATTCCACACAGATGGAACTGACCGGAGAGATTGAAGAATTGAAAAAGACACTGCAGGATCTGAAGAAAGAAGAGAAAACATTGCGAGAAGCGATAAAGTCAGCCGAAAAAGATGGACAAAAGTTGGGGACGCTCCAGCGTGAACTTACCCAGCTGGTCTCGGAGAGGGAAAAGAGTGAGGCCAGACTTAAAGAGCTGAGAATTGAGATAGAAAAACTTAGTAATGAAAAGAATAAACTTGAGGATGTGGTCGAAAAATTAAAAACAAAACATAATGAATTAAATGAGAAATGTAATGAACTTGAATCAAAATACAATGAACAGGTGAAGGATTATCACGAACAAGAAAAGGTATACAACGATCTTAAAGTTAAGATTGAGGAATTAAGGAATGAATATCAGAGTGTAGAGCAGACTTTAAGAGCTGCCCTTTCCGACCTGCGAGCGACAGAGAAGGATTTGAAGGTAATGAACGAAGAACGTAACGCTTTAAATAAAGAGCTGGGTGCACTGCGGAAAACCCTTGAAAAAGATGAAAATCGACACCAGAAGATTTTAAATGAGGTACAATCACTGACCGAAGAGAAAAACAGGCTTAATCAAATTATTGATGGATTTCGTGTTGAAGAAAAAGAATTGAGTGAAAAGTTAAAAGAAATAAGGCAAACCTATCAAGAAGAAAGTGCTGCACTTGACAGGTTAAAACAGGAAGTTTCAGAACTAGAATCCACGAAAGAGAGGTTATATAAAGAGAATGAAGAACTTGCGAATTTGAAAAAAGAGCATGACGAACTCGTTCAACGTCTTGCTGAAATGAGAAAAGAAGAGGCCGAGCTGGTATCGAACATTTCTAATTATCAACTCGAATACAGCACACTGGAAGCATCATTTGGTGAACTGGAAAAGAAATATGAAACTGAAAAGGAACTTGAGATAGAATTAAAGAGAAATATTGAAACATTAAAGGATGAAGAACAACGATTGAAAGTATCAGTGGAAAAATTGAAAGCAGAGCAAGATGAACTGGAACCAGTAGTTACCGAGCTAAAAAAGAAAGAAGCTGAGTTGAGAGATATTGAACCACTTTACCAAAAGGTGAAAGAAGATTACAGCCGGCTGAAGGATGAAGCCAAGGAATTGGGACATTCCATTGAAGCCGCCCGAAAGCGGATTGAAGAGCTACAGCCCAAAGTTGTGGAATACGAACAGATCGAGAAGGAGTATAAAGTGAAAAAAGAAGAACTGGAAAAAATAGAAGAGCGGCTTAAAAAGAACGAGGAGAGGATGAGGCATATTGAAGAGGAATATGAGCGAATAAACTCTGAATTACCAAAACTACGAGATGAACACGAGAAATTGCAACTGGCGATTGAGGAGAACGAAAAGATAAAACAACTACTTGAAACAAGAAAAAAGGAAATGTCACTGATTGAAGGCAAGATTGAAGACCAGCGTAAAGAGCTTGCAACACTTACTGAAAAGCTTGAAATCTTGAAGAAGGAAGAAGCAAAAGCAGTGGAAGAGTTGAATCGCGAGACAAAGGAATTGCTCCGGGAAAGAGACAGATATAAAGATGAAATTGAGAAGTTGAGCGGGCACCGGAAAGAGATTGAAGAAAAAATTAATGACCTTAAGATTTTACTTTCGGAGACAGAAGGGAAAGTGGAGAAGGCAAAGGCTGTTGAGGCAAATATGCTTGCAAAAATTGATAAAAGGCGTGAAGAACTTATGAAAATTAACGAAGAAATAGAGAAAAATAAAGAAAAAATTAAAAAAGAATGTGAGGAAGAATTACAAAAACTTGAATCTGCGCGTTCAGAAATCAAGGAACTTGAGACGAAGAAAAAAGAAGCAGCAATAATTATCGCCAAAGCTGAGGAGTTCAAAAAATCAATAGTCAAACTTAAGGAAGAAAAAGAAGAACTGGAGAAAACAATTGCCGAAAAGAGTAAGGAACTTGAGAAACTAAAAATCTTCATTACACGCCTTAAGGAAGCCCAGGTGCAGAAACCGAAGGAAGGTGAAAAAAAGCAGGAGATTTCTTTTTAAAAAAATAAGAGGTAGAAAGTGAATTACGTCTTTCTTTCCATAGGGATACTATTTTACACATTGAGTTATGCAGTTTTCTTGATTCCCCATTCTATCGTTCCGGGTGGTGTTTCCGGACTGGCTATCATCTTTCACATCCTTTTTAAAACACCGGTGGGAATAATGGTAATAATATTCAACATTCCTCTTTTTATACTTGCGATACGGATTCTCGGATTCTCATTGAGCGCACGCTCTGTAGCTACAATTCTGGTCACCAATCTTTTGATAGACTTCTTTACCTATACCGTTAAGATATCATCACCAACACAGAATACCATTCTGGCATCTATCTACGGTGGTGTGATGCTGGGAATCGGGCTCGGTCTAATATTTCGAGGGGGGGCAAATACAGGTGGAACCGATATTGTCGGGCAGATACTGAATCGTTTTACAAACTTCTCAGTTGGAATATGGATACTCATTGTGGATACGGGAATAATAACTTTTGCTGGCATTGCAACGAATTCAATAGAGCTTGCGCTCCTCGGTTATCTTTCACTTTTTATATCAACAAGGGTCATTGACCTGATTCTTGAAGGTTTTGACTATGCCCGTGCGGCATTTGTTGTCAGCGAACATACCGAAAAAGTTGTAGAAGGGATTTACGAAAAACTGGGCAGGGGTGTGACTGTCCTTGAGGGGTATTCCCCTTATACAAAGGCAAAACGTCCAGTTATAATGTGTGTGATTACTAAGAGGGAGACTGAAAATCTCAAAAGACTTGTAAAGGCAATCGACAATAACGCCTTTGTGATCCTGACTGATGTGTTTGAAGTGCTGGGACATGGTTTCAGACCGCGTGTATAATACACTTTTAAATAAAATCCGGTGTTTATTACCGATTATATTTCTGTTCACTCTCTGTCCGTCAAAGAGGCATTTTTATGCCCCAGTTTTGCTGGAATATCGCATAGTATATCCGGATATAGCGAGACAACTCGGACTGGAAGGCGAAGTTTTGCTTGCGATTTTAGTCAACGAAAAAGGTAGGGTTGAACAGGTACGATTGCTCAAATCTTCTTCCAATACAATACTTGATTCTGCAGCACTTGAGACTGCACAGACTTTTTTATTTTCACCAGCACTAATAGGAGATAAACCTGTCAGGATATGGGTGAATTTGCCGGTCGAATTCAAATTCGAAGAAATAAAACCTGATGTCTGGTTATCCAGTGTCAGGGAATTACAAAAGACAATTGACCGAAAATATAAAGAAAGTCTGGTAATGGATTTATATAAGTTGTATAAAAAGCTTATTTTCTCGCCAAGGAAAACAATTGAATTAAAGGTCAATGATTACATAAAACTGGCGGTTCGTGAAAAAGCAGCTCAGCTCTGGGCAGGTTACTGGGATTTGTATCCTGCTTTGCCTGTTTTATTTTTTGATATAATTTATCAGTATCCTCACTCATATGCAAGATTTGTCGCTGAAGAAGAGTTTAAGGGATTTTTTGAGCAGGAAAAAAGTATCATTCGCAATTCTCTTCCCCAGGTATCTGCAGATACAATCATTATTCGTCTGAGCAATGCCCTGGGAAATTTATAGATTAATCAATTGATGGTGCTGATAGAAATTTATTTTTTAACTCTTATTAGAGAAACCAGAGCAGAAATACCATTGATTTCGAGTTCTTTTTGAATCTCTCCGGTGTTTGTGTCTTCTACTACTTCAACTGCAAGTGTTTCATTTTTGAGATAATCCAGATTTTTATTTATCGCATTTTTCAATTTATCCGATGTCTTGTAGTATATTTTTATTCGGTCTGTTAGATTGAAGTCTGCTTCTTTGCGCATCAATTGAATCTTGTGGATCAGTTCTCGCACAAGACCTTCAGCCTCAAGTTCTTCAGTGATGAGAGTGCTAATAGCTATAATAAGGCCACTTTCTTCAGCAACGACCAGGTTCTGCCGTTCTTGTTTTTTAATCTCTACATCTTCATTGCTAATTTCAATCAAACTATCTTCCAGAGTGCATTTTAACTGACCGGTTTTTAAAAATTTTTGTATTTCGTCAGCATCCAGATTTTTAATCCAGTCGCCAATTTTTCTTGCCATCGGTCCATATTTTGGACCGATACGATCGTATTTGGGATTCAGACTATATGAGTATAATTCAGAGGGATCGTTAATAAATTTTGCTTTTTTAATATTGAGCTCATCCAGGATCGCACTGGTTGATTGTTCATCAAGATACTTTTCTTCGGGTATGTGAATAAAAATTTCTTCAAGTGGTTGACGGACTTTTATGTTCACTTTATTTCTCGCAGAACGGCCCAGGGATACAATCTTTCGTACAAGGGTAATCTCTTCTTCCAATTTCTGATCAATCATTGACTCATCGGCTTCTGGAAAATCGCAGAGATGAATGCTCAGGGGGGCATCATGGTTTACACTTCTTACCAGATTTTGATACATCTCTTCAGTCCAGAATGGAACGATTGGAGAGATGATTTTGACAAGCGATAACAGGCAATTGTAGAGGACAAGATAAGCGGTTTCTTTATCGATGTCATTTTCAGACTTCCAGAAACGGCGGCGGTTACGGCGCAGATACCAGTTGGAGAGTTCGTCAAAATAATTTTCAACTTCCTTGACCACAGAAGCAACATCATAGTCATTATAGTGATAATCACAATTTTTTATAAGGGAATTGGTACGGGATAATATCCAGCGGTCAAGTTTGGTCAGGTTAGCCTTTGAGATTTCTTTTCCTGAGGGATTGAAATTATCGATATTGGCATAGGTGACAAAGAAAGAATAAACATTCCAGAGTGTCAGTAATGTCCGCTTGATTTCTTCAGCCGGGCCATACCCGAAATTTAGGTTCTGAACCGGGTTGTGCTTTGCGAACATCCAGCGCATCACATCGGCACCCATTTTTTCTGCGGCTTCGTCAAACCAGATGGCATTACCCTTGCTCTTGTGCATCTCTTCGCCGTGTTCATCACGAACCAGGGCATGTCCTAATAATACCTTGAATGGGGGTCTATTCTCAAGTACCGTGCTCATAGTGAGAATTGCATAAAACCAGTTACGGAATTGTCCAGGAAAACATTCGGTTATAAAATCTGCTGGAAACCATTCTGCCCAGTAGGATTTATCATAAGGGTATCCTTTATAGATATCGTGCATGTGCTCTGGTGGTCTCAAAGTTGAATATGGTACGATTCCGGCATCAAGCCAGGGGTTACCAACATCAGGTATTCTGGAGATTAGTCTACCACATTTTTCGCACTTGACTTTTATTTTATCAATCCAGGGACGATGGGGTGTGTATTTTTCAAATTCCTCCCATCCTTCCACAGCCCTTTGCTTTAATTCTTCTTTTGAACCAATCACTGTGAAATAACCACATGTACATTCCCAGATTGGTAGAGCGAGACCCCAATAGCGTTTCTTGGATATACACCAGTCCGCCATATTCTTCAACCAGTCCAGTTCTCGTTCAAGACCCCATTCCGGGATCCACCGTTCAACCTTTTTTGCTACTTCAGCAATTTCATATCTTAATGTGTCCATCGAGATATACCATTCATCAACAAGTCTGAATATCAATTCGCTATCACAGCGCCAGCATACTGGGTAGCGGTGGGTATAATCTTCAACACCGTACAATATACCTCTTTTTTGTAAATCTTCGATGATTGCATCAGTCACCTCATTCACATTCCTGCCGCTTAACCAGTCGAACCCATTAAGGTAATAACCCAGTTCATCAAGAGGTGCGATCGTTGCAAGTTTGAACTCCTTACCGAGGGCGAAATCCTCTTTACCACAACCCGGTGCAATATGGACGAGACCAGTACCTTCGCTTTCACTTATTTCTTCCCAGGGAATAACTTTATGGATCACATTTTTCTGGACTGGTAAGTAGTCAAAGGGTCCTTCGTAGATCAAGTCCAGTAATTCTCTACCGGGTATTTCGGCCATCACTTCATATTTTCCCTTCAAAACCCGCAGAAGATTTTTGGCAAGGTAATAAATTGAATCATCATTCTTCACTTTTACATACATATAATCAGGATGGACTGCAACCGCAGTATTGGAAGTCAATGTCCATGGAGTGGTAGTCCAGACGAGAAGGAATTCATTATCTTTTCCTTTCAGCGGAAATCTAACATACACTGCCCTGTGGGTCAGCTCCTGATAACCTTCAGTCGCAATCTCCATATCACTTATTGCAGTGCCGCAGCGGGCACACC
>JAOAFX010000086.1 GCA_026416055.1 Caldifarciminota bacterium | reverse complement strand
AGATGTGTATAAGAGACAGGGTGTAATCTATGCTGCCCTTGGTCCAGGCTGGTGTTTTGCCATAAATGGTTTTACATTCATTGCGGTAATCAGTGCACTCCTTGCGATGAAATTAGAAAAGTCAAATAACCACCGCCCTCGGAATTCACCGGCAGAAGATTTAAAGCAGGGTATTAAATATACATTCAAACACCCCACTATAAGGTTACTAATACTGACTGTGGCAGTCGTTGCCCTTTTCGGTACCGCTTACACAACCCTGCTACCAGCCTGGGCAGTAAAAATTCTACATGGTGATGCCCGCACCAATGGATTTCTCCAGACTGCCCGCGGCCTTGGAGCCCTTTCGTCGGCTCTATTTATAGCCTCGCTTGGGATATTCAACTTTCGGGGTAAATTATTAACACTCGGAACCATACTTTTTCCTGTATTTGTCCTTTTATTTTCACTGAATAGCATGCTGCCGCTTGCATTTATTTTTCTTTACTTTGCTGGTTTTGGACAGATTTTGACCATGAATCTATGTAACTCGTTAGTCCAGACCCAGGTCATAGAAGAGATGCGCGGGAGAGTTATGGGAATATATACATTTTTCTTTTTCGGACTGATGCCCTTCGGCGCTCTGTGGATAGGAACCGCAGCCCAGCACCTTGGTCTGAGAAGTGCTGTAATAATCGCATCATCTATTACCCTTGTTTATGCCATTACAATTTACATCCTTGGCCGTCCGCTCTGGAAATTAAAATGATAACCCCCATTATTTAAATTGAAACATATTAGCCATATCAAAAACTTCTTTTTCCATCCATTTTACCCTATAATCAATCATCCTTGACTTGCTTTATAAAATCGTTATAATTAACACCGCTAACTTAGGAGGTAATTTGAAAATTCATGAATATCAAGCAAAAGAATTTTTCAAGAAATACGGTATTCCTGTGCCTAAAGAAAAAGTCTGTTTTAGTCTTGATGAAATTATTTCTACCGCAAAAGAGATCGGACTCCCATGTGTGATAAAGGCACAGGTGATGGTCGGTGGTAGGGGTAAGGCTGGCGGTATCAAGGTGGCCAAGACTGAGGAAGAAGTAAAAACTTACGGCTCCCAGATACTGGGTATGGATATAAAAGGACTTAAAGTCAAAAAAGTTCTCGTTTCCGAGGCAGTTGACATCGCATCTGAAGCCTACTTGGGAATTATTATCGACCGTAATGAAAAGAAGATAGTACTCATGGCATGTAAAGAAGGTGGAGTTGAGATTGAAGAAGTGGCACGGCAAAAACCAGAGGCAATATACAAAGTCTACGCAGATCCACTACTTGGATTACTTGAACATAAAGCAAGGGAAATTGGATTGTTCCTTTATGGTAACACTAAAAATGCATTCGACTGCGCAGCAATAGCACTCCAGCTCTATCGTCTTTTTATTGAAAATGATGCATCCTTAGCGGAAATAAACCCCTTAGTAGTCAACAGTTCAGGAAATCTCATTGCCCTTGATGCCAAGATAAACTTTGACGATAATGCACTCTATCGCCATCCAGAGATTGAAGCAATGCGTGACCGGGAAAGCGAAGACGAAAACGAATTACTCGCCAGGGAAAAGGACCTTTCTTATGTTAAGCTCAACGGCAATATTGGTTGCGTAGTTAACGGTGCTGGTCTGGCAATGGCAACGATGGATCTTGTAAAACATTATGGTGGTGAACCTGCTAATTTCCTTGATATCGGTGGTTCATCCTCTCCTGAAAAAGTGAAAAACGCGCTTGAGATTCTATTGAGAGATAGAAATGTTAAGGTGATTTTCTTTAATATCTTCGGTGGCATCACCCGCTGTGATGATGTGGCACTGGGCATCCTCGAGGCAAAGAAGGTTTTAGACATAAAACAACCGATCGTAGCCCGTCTTACAGGAACAAACGAAGACAAGGCCAGGGAGATATTGAAAGAAGCCGGGTTGATCTTTGCCAAGACCATGGATGAAGGCGCAAGCAAGGCTATTGAACTTCTAAAGCAATTGTGAAAATTTTAAGCAAACTCAAAGATAATCTTAAAGGAATCGCAAAAAATAAAAACTAAGAAAGGAGCATCAAATGAGTATTCTGGTAAATAAGGATACAAGACTAGTAGTCCAGGGCATTACCGGCCGTGACGGTAGTTTCCATACAAGGCAGATGTTAAATTACGGTACAAAGGTCGTTGCCGGAGTAACGCCTGGAAAGGGCGGCACAGAAGTAGAAGGGGTGCCGGTTTTTAACTCGGTAGCAGAGGCAGTGAGAAAGACCGGTGCAAACACATCGGTCATATTCGTACCGGCAAAGTTTGCCCCTAATGCCATCTATGAAGCAATCGATGCTGGAATTGAACTGATTGTCTGTATTTCTGAAGGGATACCGACGATTGAAATGGTAAAGGTCATTGCTTATTTAAAAGATAAAAAATGCAGACTCATCGGACCCAATTCACCCGGGCTCGTTTCTCCCGGCGAAACAAAAGTAGGTATCCTTCCCGGGCATATATTCAAAAAAGGGAACATTGGTGTCATCTCACGTAGTGGTACATTGACCTATGAAATTGTCGACCATATAACCAGGACCGGACTCGGACAATCCACCTGCATCGGTATTGGTGGTGACCCAATCATAGGTACAAAATTCATTGATTGCCTTGAACTATTTGCACAGGATCCAGAGACTGAAGCAGTCGTTATCGTAGGTGAGATTGGTGGAAGGGATGAACAGGATGCTGCAGAGTACATAAAGAAAAACTTCAAAAAACCTGTATTCGGTTTCATCGCTGGTAAGACCGCGCCACCAGATAAAAGAATGGGCCATGCAGGTGCAATAATCTCTGGTACCGCAGGAACTGCAGCAGAAAAGATCAAGGCATTTGAATCAGCAGGAATCAAGGTTGGTGAAACACCAGCACAGGTTGCCGAATTGATAAAGTCAACCCTGAAATAAAAGATAAATTAAAGTCTCTTAATAAAAAAGGAGTAAAAGATGCTAAAACCTTTAAAGGGGACAAAAACTGAAAAGAATCTTTTGATTTCTTTCGCCGGCGAGAGTCAGGCTCGAAATCGTTACACATATTTTGCCTCTGTAGCCAAAAAAGAAGGTTATGAACAAATTTCAGCGATATTCCTTGAGACTGCAGATAATGAGAAGGAACATGCAAAGGTTTTCTTTAAATATCTTGAAGGCGGTGACCTTGAGATCACAGCGGCATACCCTGCCGGCATGATAAAAGATACACTTACTAATCTAAAATCTGCTGCAGATGGTGAGCGATACGAATGGTCAAAATTATATGCCGATTTTGCTAAAGATGCCGATGAAGAAGGTTTCCCTGATATTGCCAATTCCTTTCGCGAAATCGCAAAAGTCGAGCAATTCCACGAATCAAGATACAGGAAATTAATTGAGAATCTAAAAAACGGAGCGGTATTTAAAAAAACATCAGTCGTAAAGTGGCATTGTCGAAACTGCGGGTACATCTATGAAGGGACTGAGGCACCAAAAGAATGCCCTGCATGTAAACACCCTCAGTCTTTTTACGAGCTGCTGGCAGAGAATTATTGAGTTTCATTAACCATCTTCATATCATCACGAGCAGGTGAGTAAAGAATAGTAAATGAGCAATTCAGTTCCGTTCCATTAGATAAAAAGTTAAAATTTTACCGCACCTTATGGTCTTGCTACGAGCTGACCGCAACCGGCAAGAATTTCTTTACCTTTTGATTTACGCAGGGTGACAGGATGTTCAGAATCAAATAAAATTTTCTGGAATTCTAAAATTCTTTCCGGTTCTGGTGCCTGGTAAGGCAGTTCCGGATATTCATTGTAAGAAATCAAATTTATCTTTGAAGGAAATCCTTTGAGAAGTCTTATAAGCCGGCGGGCGTCATCGGGTTTGTCATTCAAGCCCCTTATTAATACATATTCAAAGGTGACCATCTCTTTTTTCTCTGAGTACAATCGCGCAAGATGTAAAATCTCTTTTAATGGATTATTTTTTGCTACCGGCATATACTTTTCACGAACAGCCTGGTCAACAAAATTTAAAGAAATTGCCAGTTTTACTTTCCATTTTGAGTTTAAAAGTTTTTCCATTCCCTCAATTATCCCCGAGGTTGAGATGGTAATATGACGCTGGCTGATGCCGAGTCCAATGGAAGATGTGACGATCTCCAGTGCAACAAAAAGATTTTCTATATTTAAAAGTGGCTCACCCATACCCATAAAAACTATGTTTGTCATTTTTTCACCAATAAACTCCTGGGCCCGTTGAATCTGAGCGGCAATCTCAAATCCTTTAAGATTTCTTTTAAAACCGATTAGACCTGTGGCACAGAACAGACAACCAAGTGGACAGCCCACCTGGGTTGAAACACAAATCGTTCTTCGTGGTGGTTCCGGAATAAAAACTGATTCGATCAAGTCCCGGTCTTCAAGTTCCCACAAAAATTTCTGAACACCATCAGATGTTCCAATATTTTTTAAAAGTCTGAGGTCTCTAATCACATATCGCGCTGATAAATTCTTCCTAAGAGCAATGGAAAGATTCGTCATCTCCATGAAATCCCTGGTATTTTTCTGCCAGAGCCATTGAAACACCTGTCTCCCCCGGTATTTTTCAATATTCAGCTTTTTAAATAATTCTTCAAGTTCATTGAGTGAGTATTGCTTTATGTTGATGTCCATATTGATGAAAAGAAAGGGTAATTATATTATTTTACCAATACGATTCAGGCGCAATGCCTTCCATCTCCAGAATTGAAGGATATCCCAGAGATTTGAAGCCTCTCTTCCCGGATTAAAAGAAAAATAAATAAATAATGGTTTGCCCTTCAAATATTTTTTGTGCAATGGTCCCCAGAACCTTGAATCCATTGAATTATCCCGATTATCACCCATTGCGAAGACACAGTCTTTAGGTACGACTACAGGGCCAAAATTATCCCTTATATAAATTCCATAAAGGTCAGCAAATCTTGCATTCTCCCAGTTTTTTTGATAATTTGGTCCATCATTCATATAGCCCGGTAAAATACGCACATCACGATGGATTTTGTATGGCTCATCAACCGGTCTTCCATTTACATAAAGAATTTTATTCACAATTTTCACTGTATCACCTTCCACTGCTACACATCTTTTTACAAAATCCCTATTTTCAAATGGATATTTAAAAACGATGATTTCTCCCCTCTTCGGCATTCTGCCGGGTATCATCTGTAATTGAGTATAAGGAAATTTTACACCATAAATAAAACGATTCACAAGGAGTGCATCACCAATGAGCAGGGTATTTTCCATAGAACCGGTAGGTATTACATAAGCCTCAACGAAGACTGCTCTAAGGATTAGCACCACAATTATCACCAGCGTCCAAGAATATATCTCTTTTTTTAGTCTTTCCATACGTTATTATACCCATTAAATGGCAGGTGTCAAGGGAACTAAAATTGATTCTACCCCTTGATTTTTTGTTAAAAAGTAATATAATAAATTAAAGGGACTTTAACCCGGAAAGGAGGTTCTATGAAGTGGTTGTCCCTTTTGTCTTTTATGGTCATGTTATACGGTGTTGATATCCATACCCCCTCACCAGTACAGACCTTATACACCCCTGCCCGATGAAGATCCAACCCTCATTTCCTTCTCCAATGGTATCGTCTTTGACACCCGTAATGGCGAACCAGAATTGCCCGTAAATCTTAAAATAGATTCCTATCGTGGACCGGGTTATTATCTCATCCAGGTTGATGGACCTGTCTATTCTTATTATCTTGACCAGATCAAAGAACTCGGGATCGATGTTGTAGGTCATATTCCCAAATATGCTTTGATATCATACGCCACTGAAGAGCAGATTGCACTGGTGAACTTGAAGCCATTTGTCCGCTGGACAGGCATATTCCAGCCTGCATATAAACTCCAGAAAGAAGTGATGGAAGGAGAAGGAAACGCCCGTGTGACAATCCAGTTATTCCCGAATGAAAATCCACACTCGATTGCCAGTTTAATTCAATCCTTTGGTTTTGAAGTCGTTGAGGTGATTGACCATAAACTCTGTAAGACGATCGATGCAATCGTTGACCTGGGCAGGATTGATGAAATCGCAAGGATTACCGGTGTCCAGTGGATCCAATTATGGAGTGAACCAACATTCGTAAATACTGATCTCCAGTGGGTAGTACAAACAGGCTACAGGGCCTCTGTGCCACCAGATACCCTTGGCAGGCGCGTATGGTATCGTGGAGTCCTAGGTCAGGGCACGGTCCTTTCAACCACAGACACAGGTTGTTATACGACGCATCAGCAGTTTTATGACGCTGCCTATCCAATCAACGCACCAGGTGTATTTCCCAATCATAGAAAAGTCGTCGCATATAAGCTCTACTCAGGTGCTGCATTCGGTGACAATTCTATCAATTCCTGGCACGGAACTCATGTAAATTGCACAGTTGCGGGCAATGATACAACTCTGGGGACGAGTACCAATGATGGCATGGCAAAAAATGCCCGTCTCTATGTGGTTGATATAGATAACGCTTCAGGCGGTATCGTTGTGCCGACAAATTTGACCGCGATGTATGATACAATCCATCTCGGTCGGGGTCTTGGATATCGCATCCTGCAGCATTCAGGTTCCTGGGGGTGGAGCAATACTAGCGGCACATACCTGACCCAGGATGCTACAACTGATGCCTATTCCTATTCTTATCCTACTTTACTCAACATCTATGCTGCAGGAAATGAATACTCACCACTGCGAATCCGAAATCCCGGTATCGCTAAGAATGTCATAACCGTCGGTGCTTTGATGAATGGTACCTCATCAAACCAGATTGCTTCATTCTCAAGCAGGGGTTATACTCAGGACCGAAGGATAAAACCAACATTAACTGCGCCCGGGAATGCAATAATATCAGCACAAGGTGGAACAACCAGTGGATATTATTCGCTATCCGGCACAAGTATGGCAACACCTGCAGTAAATGGCTCTATTGGCTTAATCCGTCAATATCTTCTTGCTGGTTATTATCCTTCAGGAGTTGCAAATCCTGTTGATTCCATTAAATATCAGAGTTCTGCACTCCTGCGGGCAATGGCAATCGTATCCTGCGACCCGAATGTTGGTTCTTTTGTTGTACCAGACTCAAATATTGGCTGGGGCAGGATTGATGTCGACAGCGTGCTTTACTTTGCCGGAGATACAAG
>JAOAFX010000085.1 GCA_026416055.1 Caldifarciminota bacterium | reverse complement strand
GCTGGCCGAGTAGCAATTAATATCATGTTCATCTTGTAATATATACCTGTCTGATTATCTATACGCTTTTGAAACTCATAATTTACATATATAACACTCCGCAAATTCATCAGAAATTTTTGAAATGGAAGTAATGATCTTGCTTTTTACAAGATAGTATTATTAAATGCCATAATAATATATTTTTGTTGACTTCTATGCGAGTTTTTATATAATTTGCAAAAAAGGAGAAATTAATATGAAGATAATCGTCATAATACTTGTCGCTGTTATCATTGGCTGGATTATTACCCAGATACTACAGGCAGCAGAAAAAAGGCGGCGTGAAGGGATTGTAAGAAAGAATATTGAAGAGAAGAAGAAAAAAGAAGAACAGGGAAGTTAAAGACTCAAACTCTTAATCAATTGTTTCATATCCTCGGGGATAGGTGCAGTAAATGATATCCATTTCTTTGTTTCCGGATGAACGAAACTAATCTCATATGAATGCAATGCCTGCCTCTGAAAGAAAATCTTTGTTTTTTTTATATTATAATATTTCTTATCACCAACAACCGGATGCCCAATCTGGGCAAGTTGCAATCTCAATTGATGGGTACGTCCGGTTTTTGGCATCAATTTTAAAAGACATGCACCCTTTAATTCTTTCATTACTTCATAATCAGTGACAGCATACTCCCCAGTCTTCAGAAGTTTGCCCTTTAATACTCCTTTTTTGTTTTGTAAATGACCTTCAATAATTCCAATGTATGTTTTATTAACTTTTCTCATTTTGAATTCTGCAATTAAGAAATCGCGTGCGCTTGGGGTCCTGGCAAATACCATCACACCGCTTGTCTCACGGTCAAGGCGATGGACGGGATAGACAGACTTTCCTTTCCTTTTAAGAATTTCATTTACTGCTTTCCCTTTTTCAGTTCCAATTTTCTCAGATAAGTATCCAGGCGGTTTGTTTACTACAATCAAGACATTGTCTTCATATATTAGCGCTGGTTCTAAATTTATTTCTTCCCCAGTTTCAATAATGACGATTTTATCATCCTTGTTTACTTTCTTTGAGGGAAATGTTATCCGCATTCCATTGACAAGTACAAGACCTTTTTCTACAATGTTGCGGGCGTTGCGCCGTGATAAATTATTGAACAATGCTATAAGATAGTCAAGTCTACGACCGTTTAACTCTCCAGGGACGACAAAAGATCTGTTAATAATTTTGATGTTCATTCTCTCGGGTGAATTTGATCAGCCAATTCTCAATAAATCTTCTTTTGCACTGAATTCTTTTAAATATTTTCTAATTGGTAAGTGTTCTGTCATTCTCAGTTCTGGGTCTTTGTTGATTATCTCGAATGCATCGTCCCGGGCAAGGAATAGAAGTTCCTGGTCTTCTTCAAGATCGCCAATCCTGATATCCGGAAGACCATGCTGTCTCTTGCCCAGAATTTCACCCGGTCCCCTAAGTTGCATATCCTTCCTTGCCAATGCAAATCCATCGTTGTTTTTTTCAAAGAACATTAATCGCTCAAATGTTTCTGGAGATACAAATTTATTTAGTATTAATAGACAATATGATCTTTCTGCGCCCCGACCAATACGGCCCCTTAACTGGTGCAATTGTGCCAGACCGAATCGTTCGGGATGGAGTATGAGCATTATCGTGGCATTGGGTATATCAACACCGACTTCAATAACAGTTGTTGCAACAAGAATTGTTATTTTGCCGTTGCGAAATTCAGACATAACATTAATCCGCTCCTGAGTGTTAAGCCGGCCGTGTATCAATCCCACGGTAAAATCAGAAAATACACTTTGAATTTCTTCATAGACTTCCTTAACCGATTTCAGTTCTAATTTCTCCGATTTTTCAATAATTGGGCACACAACGAATGCCTGCCGTCCTTTTAATAACTCGGTATGGATGAACTGATAGACTTTCAACTTTTCTTTTTCTGTGTACAGTTTTGTAATCACCTCGCCCCTGCCTGCTGGTTTTTCAGTCAGCGTGGATATATCCAAGTCTCCATAAAGGGTCAGAGCCAGGGTGCGGGGTATTGGTGTTGCCGACAATACAAGAAAGTGAGGATTTATACCCTTATTAACCAGGGCAGCCCTCTGCATCACGCCGAACCGGTGCTGCTCGTCTATTATCGCCAAGCCTAAATTTTTGAAATTTATTCCTTCCTCAATGAGGGCGTGGGTGCCAAACACAATCTTTGCCTCACCATTCAATATCTGCTTTATGACTTCTTCTCGTGTCGAACCTTTTATACTGCTTGTTAACAAGCCTGATTTAACGCCTATCTTTTCCAGAACCGGAATGTGATTTAAATAATGTTGGTCTGCACGAATTTCTGTAGGAACCATCATCGCACCCTGATAGTCGTTCTCCACTGCAACCAGCAGGGTATACAATGCTATGACCGTTTTACCTGAACCAACATCACCCTGCAGGAGCCGGTTCATCGGTTTTGGCCTTGCTAAATCAGCAGTGATTTCGTCAATAACCTTTTTCTGTCCCGCAGTAAGTTCAAAATTAAGGGAATTCAGAAATAAATCGGTAAGTTTGCCAGTCTTCTTCAGGGGTACTCCTTCCTGACTTTTTACCTTCAATCTCCGGCGTGCCAGGGCAAGTTCGAAAAAGAAGAATTCATCATAGACAAGACGCCGACGCGCTTTTATTGCTTCATTCACAGTCTGGGGAAAATGGAGATCCTTCAGGGCTTTTTTCATTGCCGGAAGTTCATTTTTTTTCAATATATATTCAGGAATGGTCTCAACTACTTCATCCAGGCATAACTCAAGGGCAATATTCATTGCCCTTCTTATATCCCAGATACTGAGACCTTCGGTCAAAGGATAAATTGGAATGATTGTGCCACTTATTGTCTCCGGAATTGATTCTTCATCGCCAATTATTTCATAGATTGGATTTATAAACTGCTTGCTGTAAAAAAATGTAACCTTTCCTGAAACCATGAGCCAGTCACCTATTTTGAACTTGTTCTTTAAATCCGGGCGATTGAACCACCTCAATACTACACTTCCAGTTTCATCTCTGAGTAATACATTGACTATCTCACCCCTTCGTACTGCTTTTTTTATCTCAATGAGGTGGATTCTTCCAATGACAGTAGCTTCGTCATTTATTTTTAAATCCTTTATCTTCAAGACATTAGAATAATCGAGGTAGCGGCGGGGGACTAAAAATAGAAGGTCTTTTACATTTTCTATATTAAGTTTTTTAAAATAACTCGCCTTTTTTGGACCGATTCCTTTTATATACTGAACCGGACTATCAAGTCTCAAGAATTGTTTTTTCTGCACTATTTACCCTGGGTTAATAATTCTATCTCCTTGTGGAATGTATCAGGATTTAGTGCTTTTGCCTCGGCTTCTTTTGGTGAAACCAATTTTTTCTTTACATAATTTGCCAGACAGGCATCAAAGGTTATCATACCCAGTTGCTGTGATGTTTGTAGTATCGATTGTAGCTGATGAGTTTTTGCTTCCCTGATGAGATTACGCACACTGCTGGTGGCGATGAGTAATTCATAGACGCCGATTCGGCCCTTTCCGTCAGCCCTTTTCACTAAATTCTGAGAGAATACTGCGAGCAAATTTAATGATAATTGCATCCTTATCTGATTCTGTTGATGTGGTGGAAAGACATCTATGATGCGGTCGATGGTGGAGATGGAATCAGCGGTGTGAAGGGTTGTAATCACAAGATGTCCGGTTTCCGCAGCCGTTATCGCCAGGGAAATGGTCTCAAGGTCACGCATTTCTCCAACGAGTATGACATCGGGATCCTGTCTGAGCACGAATTTTAAAGCATTGGCAAAAGAATGGGTATCCCTGCCTACTTCACGCTGGGTAACGAGTGCTTTTTTATTCTTATGAATAAACTCGATTGGGTCTTCAACTGTTACAATGTGGCAGTTATCATTTTCATTTCGGTAATCGATGAGTGCGGCCTGGGTTGTTGTTTTGCCACAACCAGATGGACCGGTGACAATAATCACTCCCCTCGGTCTCATCACCAGTTCTTTTAATATCGGCGGAAACCCGAGTTCATCAATCGTTGGAATTCTTTCAGGAATCAACCTGAATACCGCACCGATATTCCCTTTTTGCCTGAAAAGATTAACCCGGAATCTGGCGACCCCGGGCAACTCATATGATAAATCTAGTTCATTGTTTCTACGGTATTCTTCGATCTGCTCTTTTTTTAACATTTCGACCAGCCCTGACTCGATATCGACTGCAGTCAGAGGCGGAAGTTCGAGAGAGTTGAGGTCACCATCGATTCTCATAATTGGGGGAGACCCGACTTTTAAGATCAAATCTGATGCTTTACTATTTACCTGGGTATGTAAAAGGTCGTTAAGTTTTATCACCAATCACCCGCCTTTCAAATTCGTCAGGATTTGTGCAATGGGCAAGTGCTTCTTCATATTCAATGATACCCTGATTCAGTAGATTACGGAGATATTGATCCATTTGGATCATCCCGAACCTGGAACCGGTCTGGATTGCGGAATAAATCTGGGGTGTCTTACCTTCACGGATGGCACTGCGTATTGCGGGGGTACATACCATGATTTCAAATGCTGCCACCCTTCCGGTTCCATCCTTTTTGCGCACGAGCGTTTCTGTTATCACAGCCTGGAGTGTGGTTGATAACTGAAGCCTTATCTGCTGTTGCTGAGAAGGTGGAAATACATCTATTATGCGGTCAATCGTCTGGACCGCATCAATTGTATGGAGCGTGGAAAAAACAAGATGGCCGGTTTCGGCAGCAGTTATTGTCTGTGCCATTGTTTCAAGATCACGCATCTCGCCGACCAGGATTATATCTGGATTCTGTCTCATTGCTCTTCTCAGCGCTTCAGCATAGGATTTTGTATCAATTCCAATTTCTCTCTGTTCAATAATTGAAAGTTTGTCACGATGGAGAAATTCGATCGGGTCTTCAATAGTGATAATGTGCTTGCGGAAATGCTGATTTATATGTTCAATCATCGCGGCAAGGGTTGTTGATTTTCCACTGCCGGTTGGACCGGTGACGAGGACGAGCCCTCTCGGCAATTCTGCAATCCTTTTCAAAACTGGTGGAAATCCCCATTCATCAATGGTTTTTATCTTAAGAGGGATTATTCTCATCACCACACCAATATTCCCCATCTGTTTGAAACAATTGACCCTGAACCTTGCCACTCCCGGAATCTCGTATGCCATATCAAACTCCAGATTCTTTTCAAACATCTCACGCTGGACTGGTTTCATCAATCCATAAATCAGATTTTCCATATCCTCTTTTGTAACCGGTGGAAAATCCGACCGTTCAAGTTCACCCATAACCCGAAAAATTGGTGGTTCACCTACCCGCAGGTGTAAATCTGAACCTTCTTTTAAAACGAGTTCTTCTAAGAGGACATCAATATCTATCGGCATGAGCTGGTCACTCTCTTATAAACGCACGAAACCCAATCGATGTGTCAGTTATGTAATCGAGTGCCGAAATCTTAGAAGAACTTATTCTGATGGTATAAGGTATGGTATCAACAGGAATGAGGGAATCGACATTAGTAATGTAAATAATTGTATCGGCTACTGTGGTGTCAAACAATGGATTCGTGAGGTTGTGGAGAAGGCTATCTATGGAACTGGGTGCACCTTTATAGATTGCAACATCAGTGGTGTCAAAACCAGGGATGCGTGCAAAACAAATACAGAGTGTATCATTGGGTATAGAGATGTATTCGCTGTCTGGTCTGTAAAAATTTTGTGGAGATGGGATATTCACTGCAATATCGATGATATGGTCGGTGTCCTTGCCATATAGCGATTTCAGACGGTAATAGACCTTCGTACTGGGAATGAGCATTGTATCACTATCATTGAAAGACATCACCGTGTCAACGGGAATGGTATCAAGGGCAATAAATGTGGTCGAATCACTACTCCTTTCCACAATGACTGCATCGATCTGGGGTCTTTGCAATGTCCAGCCCCAGGTGAGATTGATAAAGACCCTGGTCTTCTCTCCAAGTATACTCGTTTCAACATTGACAACCTCACAGGTGTGTTTGACCCAGCATTCAAGATTTATCTCAACACCTGATTCACAGGCAAAGAATATTAAAAAACTTGAAAGAACCAAAACTTTTTTCATTGGACCTCCCTGGTAAAATGATAATAACTAATAATATCTAATTTTGATTAATTGTCAATAAGAGACATATCTGGCTCCTCTCCACTTTTTAATTAATGGTTTTTGTTTTTCTGCAGGAGCAACCTCTCAGTCACGATAATATCATTTCCAATCTATCAGAATAACCTCCAAACCGATAATCATCCTCTGTCTTTCACTTTTTGACAAAAGGGGATTTTTCAGCGCAGACCGTATCACTTCACCGGTTAATTCATTTTTAAGCAAACCTGAAATATTCCGAATTTAAACTGCAGACCTGGGTCTGCCGCTACAACAGGATGGGTGTTGTTTTTGTAATCCCTCAATCTCCTTTTTTAAAGGGAAGTGGGGGAGTGGTCAAGCTTGCTTGAAAGATGTATCCATAAAATTTTTTGTTATTACGGGAAAAAATAAAAATGTAGGTCAAAGCTTCAGGTTTGCGTTGATAAATTTGCATTGATAAAAATGCAAGGCTAAAGCCTTGCCCTACGTTTGAAACTGGTGATTGCAAGGCTGAAGCCTTGCCTCACGCTTGAAAAGCCATGCCCTAAAGTTGGCTTGTTGTGGTTTCCGATAGTCAGTGGTGGGTTTACGGTGTGGGTGATTTATTGAAATCATCGCTCTCTTGACTTTCCATTAAAATTTTATATATTTACCTGTATGAAAAAATGGTTTTATACCGGTCTTCTCATTTTGGTTTCCTGCAATAAACTTCCGGTGGGCGAAGAAGAGTTAAACGAACGGGGCGATTTTGAGGCGCTCACGTTAAATCTGCCATATTATGTTTCATTCACTGAATCAAAGGCAATTCCGCTTGGAACCTCTCAGAATCTGATACTGGGTAAAGATAGTAAATACCAGGCACGTGTAATTTTAAAATTCGGTTTTTCAGATACAACCCACCATGGTCTTGACCAGATAAAGCTCATATTATACAAGAACAAAAATTTCCACAATGATACAATTTCATTCAGTATTCATGTCCTCACCAATGAGTTTTCTGAGAATGAAGCTACATGGTATAAAAAAGATAATACTGATTTATGGTTTGTGCCTGGTGGTGATTTTGAACTCGATTCTTTAAGACGGGGAATTATAAAAGACGATTCCTGTGTTGTATATTTCAATTATATTGATCTGGGCAGAATGCGTAAC
>JAOAFX010000084.1 GCA_026416055.1 Caldifarciminota bacterium | reverse complement strand
GTGTTGGTTCGCGTTTAAGCATTCTTGCACGAATGCGTGCTAAACCTGCCATACCCTTTGGTGGAATTTACCGGATAATTGACTTTACGATGAGCAATATTGCCAATTCTGGAATTGATGTTGCTGGTGTCCTCACCCAGTATAAACCACTTTCATTGATGGAGCATATTGACAATGGCAGGCCTTGGGATTTATTCGGGAAGACAAGGCTTGTGGAAATTTTGCCTCCCAAGACCGGTGAAGAAATTTCAGACTGGTATAAAGGGACTTCCGATGCGGTTTATCAAAACCTTGATTTTGTAGAAGATTTTTCTCCAGATATGGTATTAATCCTGTCGGGCGACCATATATATCATATGGATTACAATGAGTTAAAAAAATATCACCAGACAAAAAAGGCAGATGTTACAATCAGTTTGATCCGGGTACCGCTTGAGCAGGCTCATCAATTTGGAATTGCCGAATTAGATAAAACCAGCCGGATCATAAAATGGGTTGAAAAACCAAAGAGGCCAAGATCAAATCTTGCTTCAATGGGTATCTATATCTTCAATACCCCGGTACTGAAATATGGCTTGATAGAATCAGCAAGGCGTGGTGGAGTCGATTTTGCAAAAGATGTAATCCCTTTACTGCTAAAAGAAAAATTCAGAGTATCTGGCTATGAATTTACTGGTTACTGGCGTGATGTAGGAACGATAGATGCTTACTGGAATTGTAATATGGATTTACTGAGGAAAGATTCAGGATTAAAAATTGAAGAGTGGAACATTAGGACGAATATCTTTGTGCGGGGCGAAATCGGGGCAAAACCTCCTGCCTACATTGGAAGAAACGCCCGCATATCAAATTCTCTCATATCTTCGGGCTGTGTAATAGAAGGATGGATTGAAAATTCAATCCTTTCTCCTGGAGTGATTGTTAAAAAAGGTGCAAAAATAGTCGATTCAATTGTTTTTCATAATGCAGTAATCCAGGAAAATGTATCTTTATTAAAAGTTATTGTGGATAAGAATGTAAAAATCGGAAAAGAAACTGTTATAGGTCATGGTGAGTTAATCCCTAATAGAAAACTTGGTGTAAATCTGTCTACCGGCATAACTGTGATTGGTAAAAACGCAAATATACCGGATAAGTTTGTTATTGGGAAGAATTGTATAATATCTCCGGGTGCTGACCTTGGCACCTATAAACTCAGAAAAATTGCCTCCGGGTCAGTACTTTGAAATCCTGTCTTTATCATTGAACTCAAATTTGTAATTCTTTACAAAAACTTCTTCAAAATCATAGATATTTTTAAAATCTTCAATGCTGTCATTTTCGGTTTTACTCAGAATACCTTCCTCAACCATATTAAAGACAATGTTTCCAAAATCAATCGTTTCCTTTACGCCCCAGTATTCAAAGACCATCTTTGCCAGGGCACCAAATCTATCCAATGCGAGTTCTTTTATACCTTCAAGGAGTTGCTGCCCTGTCACATGTTTTTTCACCTTAAACTTTTCACGTGCATAATATAGAGCTTCAAGAACGAATATATAAGCCTCCAGCCGGTATCTCGGATCTTTTTGTAGAATCCTGGTCAGAGGTGAGTTTTCAGACATATAAAATAATAAACAGATTTGCTGCTTTCGTCAAGCATCAAAAACTTAATATCTTTTTTTAATTATCACAAGAAGCAAGTTATTCACTTATAATATCAGTTAACGGATTTACCGGAAAATATAAAACTTGATTTTTTTCAAAGATTGTATAAAATTATATTAATGAAGATAAAAAAAATAGATGAGATTACTCCAGAAGTTCCACAGATGCCGGGCACCAAGGAAGTGACCCTCCAATGGTTGATTACCAAAAATGATGGTGCACGCCATTATGCGATGAGACTCTTTACGGTTGAACCAGGTGGTGAAATTCCAGTTCATTCACATAGTAATATGGAACACGAAATATTCGTAGTTGAAGGCACGGCTATCTTCAAAGATGGTGTAGTGGAGACACCAGTCCAAAAAGGAGATGTGCTTCTTATCCTGCCCAATGAAAAACACGGGTTTACCAACAATTCAGATAAGCCATTTAGATTCATCTGTGTGATACCAATACTCCAATAATTTGTGAAAGACTTTGATTTGATTGTCGTTGGTGCCGGACCCGCGGGAAGCAGTGCTGCGCTTACGGCTGCCCGAGAAGGGCTTTCGGTTTTGCTTGTAGAAGAACATCCCCGTGTGGGGATACCACTTCAATGTGCTGAAGGTCTATCGCGGAGTACCGTCAAGAACTGGCTGAATATAGAACCGGAATGGATTGCTGTGAATCTCAGTGGTTCAATTATCCGCGGTCCAACTGGAGAGGAATTCAGGATTGAATATCCGAATGTAGGATGGATTTTAAATAGAAAGATATTCGATTCTGCGCTTGCCGAAAATGCGGTAAAAATGGGAGCGGTATTAAAAACGAGTGCAAGGGTCATCGGTATTGAAAATAATACCGTGGTCGTGAATGAAAACGGCTCAACGAGAAGATATAATACGGGCTTTATTATCGGGGCTGATGGAATAAATTCAAGGGTTGGAGAATGGCTCGGTATTGATACCAGATTGAAAATAAATGAGATTGAAGTTTGCGCGGAATATTTTATGGAAAACATCAAGATTGAGCCCCATTATACATACCTTATATTTGACAATAAAATTGCACCCGGTGGCTATGCATGGATATTTCCTAAATCAGCAAATTCTGCCAATGTTGGACTTGGAATATCACCCTTAAAGACCCGTAAAAAAGCGAAACATTATCTGGATGAGTGGATAAAAACTGAATTCCCAGAAGGTGTAATAAAAGAAAAAATATTTGGTGGTGTGCCTGCTAAAATTTTAAAAAAATTTTCAGGAGAGAATTTTTTCTTGGTGGGTGATGCGGCACGGTTTACAGATCCATTGAGCGGAGCAGGTATCGCCAATGGTATTAAATCAGGAATAATTGCAGGCAGGAATGCTGCTTTAAGATTAAAAGGTAAAAGAGATTTCTTTGAAAAGGAAATTGAGAAAGAAATACTTTCAGAAATAAAATTCCACAAAAAAGTGAGAGATATCTATTTACGTTTAAGTGAGAACGACTACAAAAAAATTTTTGAGATAGGGAAAAATTTTTTTGCAAATAAAACAATAACCGACATAAATACTCGTGAAATTATAGGAGAAGTTATAAAAAACCTTCCTTCGCTTCTGCCCCTCTGTATACGCCTTTTATTTTAAAGAAATCTCAACCGGGTAAGTGATCTCTCCAATTATCGTTTTGATATATGCTTTTGCTCTGATACTATAGGATGCGGTTTTGAATCTTATCGCTTCAACAATTGCCTGGCCGATTTTTGTATATTCAAGTGATATTGTAGTGGTAAAACTTTTCGATTTACCAGCAGGCACTTTTATCCCTTTGCCGGTCGTCCCGGAAAAAACATCAGTCTGATTGACAAAAAATGTATAATCGAGTTTATCCAAGATCGCATCCACATTATTTGGATTATGAACCTTCAATTCAAAGTCAACCTTCATATCTGAAAATGTGAAATCATAAGCGTTTGCGGAGATAAAAGTAAATTTACATTCTTTTACAATAAGTCGTTGTTTTATAGCAGCGCAGGCTATAACGATTAATGTTAAGAATAACCAGATTTTTTTGCTCTTATCCATACTCGATTATAAACATCTTTAAATAAAAATCAAGATTAAATTTAAACGGGGGGCTATGCCCCCCGCTATCACACTATTTTTTCTTGCTTTTCTTTTTCGTTTTCTTCGTAGTAGCACACTTAGGCATTTTACCTCCTTTTACAGAAATTATACTCAGAATTTTCATTCTGTCAAGCCTTTTTTCTCTGAATCCTCTCCACTTTTAATTTTAATAGTTTTTTGTTTTTCTGCAGGAGCGACTCCCAGTCGCAATAATATCATTCCCAATTTATAAAAGTAACTTCCAAACCGATAATCACCCCATTTTTTAACTTTTTAGTTTTATTGGCAGAATTTACTCTGAAAATTAAATTTAGTTTATTTAATTGATATTGCGCATTTTAACTGCAAACCAGAGTCTGCCAATACATCTGGGATGAGTGTTGTTCTTGTAATCCCTATTTTTCACCCTTCAACACTTATACACCAAAAAATAATGATATTCTTGGTTTTTCAATTCATAAAAAGTGGAGAGGAGTCAGGATTTTTCTTTTATGTCTTTATGTAACTGCGACGAAATATAGCTTTCTACCTTTCTGAAAATTGTTTATGCAAAATTTTTCCTAAAATTTGAATAGTTTTTCAAAGTTATATAGATCCGGAATTAACTACGTCCTTATTATAAAATCTTTAACTATTGACAATCCAGTTGATTTTTTCAGGCGAATGGTTATAATTATTCATGATAGAAAATAAGATTGGTTGTCTGCCCATAAATACAAAACCCGAAGTTCCACCTCCACCATCAAAAAAAGAATTCATGCTCTGGATTGGACCGGTGATGATGACTGTGGCACTCGGTTTAGGAACGAGCGAAGTCATTCTCTATCCCCATCTCACATCCCGTTTTGGTGTGGGCTGGCTCGGTTTGATGGTGCTAACACTATTTTTACAGACGGTCTGGGCAAAGGAACTCGCACGCTGGACTGTAGTATCAGGAGAACATGCAGTCCAGGGAAATGCAAGAATTCTTTCTTTCCCCGGAGCAACAATCTCAATAAGTCTTTTTATGTTTTTGGCATTTATGCTTCCCGCCTGGGCAACATCTGCAGCATCAGCATTGAGGGAAATTTTAAACTGGCCTGTTGATGCCAGAACCGGCACGGTTTTCTGGGCATATGTCACATTTATCATTGTCTTTCTGGTTGTATTCCTTTCGCAAATTGCCCGCAAGTACATTGAGCATATCGCGACCTGGACAACAGTCCTTGCCTGGGTTATATTGATATTTGCTGCCTTCATGGCAATTAAATCTGAGACAATTGGACATATGTTTTACAGCCTTTTTATCTGGCGTGTTCCCAGAGATATGGACTGGTGGGTCCTGGGTTCCACGATTGCCTGGGTAGGTGCTGGACCAACACTTATCTGGTATACATACTGGATGCGGGATGCTGGCTGGGGAATGGCAGGATATATTGATGCAATCCCGGGCTGGTTTGGAAAATCAGCAAATCCGGTCAGCACCGGATATATACCTGAAAAAAACGGAGAGAATATCTCACGCTTGAAGGTATGGATAAAACGTTCCAATCTTGTTTTATGGATTGGCTATTTTCTCGGCAGTCTTATTACAATCTTTATCTTTGTCGGATTATCTGACTCCATTTTAAGGCCTGCAGGACTGGTTCCCAAGGGATTTGATGTGGTCAAACACCAGGCACAGTTCTTTGCAATTCCCCTAGGCAAAATAGGGGTATTTCTATTTCTTTTTGTAGCATGGCTATTATTTTTTAATACTCAGTTAACTACTGCTGAAGCACTCGTCCGGCAAAATGCAGATATCACCTGGAATATCTCTGAACGATTGAGAAAAGCATACAAAAATGACATAAAAGGTGTTTACTTCCTCTGGTGGCTCATATACCTTGTGATTTCTTTTGTCTTGATCGGTGTGCAGTATTTTGTAAAAGGTGCCAATCCATTCGCCTATGTGACAATTGCCGCGATGCTTTCTTTTATCAGCCTGATATTCTCAATGATTGCTACATTCATCGGCAGTATCTTGCTTTACCGAAACGAAATCATTACAAAAGTAAAGCCCAATATTATCTGGACAATAATTCTGGGGATAAGCACACTTATTCATGCCTATATTATCATCAGGGCTGTCGGCTATTTCTTCGGATTCTGGAAATAATTTAAGTATTGATTTAATTAGCAGAACGGCTATAATAACCAGAAAGGAGTGCTGAATGAACTTTATTTTTATTATATTTTTGCATTGGAATGATATAAACACTGAAAGTAAATGGTTCTGTCCATTGCCTTTTAAGAAATCTATATTTGCCGAATCATTACATTCCTTTGACGTCTTGAAATACCAGTTAAATCTCAATGTGCCGATGACATCCCGTTCAATCCAGGGTTCAAATCAAATAAAATGTAAAAGCAATACAAATGGTTTGAATGTTGCAACATTGCATTCCTATGGTTTGACGATCGATTCAGTGAAAGTAAATAATATCAATGCCGTATATTCAAGCGCAAATGAAACCCTGCACATCAATCTTCCCCAGCAATTTAACTATGGAGATTCTTTTAATATTTCAGTTTATTACCGTGGCTCCTGGAGCATAACAGGGTCCCAGACCGGCTTCTGCTACTGGCCTAAGAACTATAACAATAATACTCTTCATTCTCTCGCTTATACCCTTGGTGAACCCTGGGACGCAAGAAGATGGATGCCCTGTTATGATGAGCCATTTGATAAGGCTGACCAGGGTTGTATCATAACTGTAACTGCACCTGATTCATTTGCGGTATGTGCCAATGGTCAATTGATCAGCGTTGTAAATAATCCCAACAATACCAGAACCTGGACTTATGAAGAAACAAACCCAATCACAACATATCTCATGCATTTTGGTGTTTCAAGGTTTGCAGTGTGGTCACAATGGTATCATGATACCGATGGTGATTCAATTGAGATAAGACATTTCATATGGCCACAGGATTCTACCCAGTCAACAATTGCATTCCAGCATCTTCTGACTGCTATGTATTTATTCGATTCTCTATATGGTGATTACCCCTTCAGCCGCTATGGGCAGGATGCGGTCTATCCCTTTGCCTGGGGTGGAATGGAACATCAGACCCAGACTACAATCCATCGCTGGTGGATAATAAATAGTTCTGAAAATGGTATGGCACACGAACTCGCGCATCAATGGTGGGGTGATATGATTACCTGTGTTGATTTCAGGGACATATGGCTCAATGAAGGGTTTGCTACATACAGTGATGCAAATTATAACTGGTATCGCTTTGGCTATGCCAATTTCATCGCTACTATGAAAAATCGCGCAAATGATTATTTCGCTTCTGACGCCCAGCAGAGACATCCTATATATAACCCACCCCTCAACCGTTTATTTGACTGGGGACACATATATTGCAAGGCATCCTGGGTTCTCAGATATCTGAATCAAGCCCAGTTTTTTAATGCCCTTGCAGTCTATCGCGACTCATTTGAATATGGTTGTGCCAGTACCGAAGATTTAAAACGGATATTCAATCAGGTCTATGGAACTGACCTCACATGGTTCTTTGATGAATGGGTTTATGGACAGGGATATCCAGTCTACAATGTCTACTGGGATTGTACTCCATATGGCAGCCAGTATCTTTTTCAGACCAATATCCACCAGGTTCAGACCAATGCCCCAGCAGTATTCCATATGC
>JAOAFX010000083.1 GCA_026416055.1 Caldifarciminota bacterium | reverse complement strand
GTAGAGGAGTACACCTTGTGACAGTTAATGATTACCTTGCCCGGAGAGACAGAGAATGGATGGGACCGGTTTATGAATCTCTGGGTTTGACCGTAGGGGTTTTACAGCAGGGAATGGATAACAAACCAAGAAAAGAGGCATATAACTGTGATATTACTTATGGCACAAATAATGAATTTGGATTTGACTATCTCCGAGATAACATGGTATGGAACTGGGAAGATAAAGTCCAGAGGGGGCATTATTATGCGATAGTGGACGAGGTTGATAGTATATTGATTGACGAAGCGAGAACACCGCTTATCATTTCTGGACCTGTTGAAAGAGAGACCAAGAGTTTTGACGAATTGAATCCAATCGTTCGCAGACTCCATTCTGCCCAGACCGTTCTTGTGAACCGGATAGTAGAAGAGGCAAAGAAATTGCTCGAAGAGGGTAAAGAAAAAGAGGCAGGAATAAAACTGCTTCAAGCCCGCCGTGGTGCACCAAAGAACAAACAACTTTTAAAACTGGAACAGGAAACCGGGGTCAAACGATTGATTGAAGAGACCGAATTGAATTTCATAAGAGAAAAAAATTTTGGTAAGATTGACGAAGAATTATATTTTGTAATCGATGAAAGATTACATATTGTTGATTTGACCGAAAAAGGCAGAATATTTATATCGCCCAACAATCCAGAAATGTTTGTCTTGCCAGACTTGAGTGAAGAGATTGGTAAGATAGAACGGGATGAAAAGTTGTCTCCAGAAGAAAAATTCAATGCCAAAGAAAAGGCATTCGCCGAGTATGCAAAAAAGAGTGAAATCCTTGCCAATCTCAGGGCTCTTTTGAAGGCTTATTCCCTTTTTGAAAAGGATGTGGAGTATGTGGTTCAGGATGGAAAAGTAATTATCGTTGATGAATTCACCGGACGTTTGATGCCGGGTCGAAGATTTTCTGATGGTTTGCATCAGGCACTTGAGGCGAAAGAGGGAGTCAGAGTCCAGGAAGAGACACAAACTTTCGCAACGATCACTATTCAGAATTATTTCAGAATGTATGAGAAACTTGCAGGAATGACCGGCACAGCAGCAACTGAGGCAAATGAATTCTGGCAGATATATAAACTTGATGTGGTGGAAATCCCCACCAAAGAACCGGTGCGCCGCATCGATTACGAAGACATTGTTTATCGTTCAAAAAAAGAGAAATACAATGCGATTATTGATGAAATAGTGAAATGGCACAAAGAGAATAGACCAATCCTTGTTGGTACGACCTCGGTGGAAGTGTCAGAAGTTCTTTCCCGTCTTTTACAGAGAAAAGGCATACCCCACAATGTATTGAATGCAAAACACCACCAGCGTGAGGCAGTTATTGTTGCACAGGCCGGACAGCCGGGAGCAGTGACGATTGCCACAAATATGGCAGGTAGAGGTACTGATATAAAACTTGGACCAGGGGTTGTCAAATGCACCAAGTGCTGTATAAAGTGTATAGACAAAGACTGTGCAAGGTGTACCCATGAATTTAAAAAAGAGTGTTTTAAAGAAGTTCCATGTGGTCTATATATTATCGGAACAGAAAGGCATGAATCACGCCGGATTGATAACCAGCTCAGGGGTAGAAGCGGTCGACAGGGTGACCCTGGTTCTTCGCGATTCTTTTTATCCCTTGAGGACGATTTGATGCGTGTCTTTGGTTCGGACCGGGTTGCTGATATTATGGACCGGTTTGGCGGTGAGGATCAAAAACCCCTTACCCATCCACTGGTTACGAAAGCGATTGCCAGTGCCCAGAAACGTGTAGAGGAAAATCATTTTGAGATAAGAAAACATTTACTTGAATACGATGATGTAATGAATCGCCAGCGCGAGATTATTTATAAGATGCGTGATGAGATATTAAAAGGCGAAAATTATGAAGAACTTGTCTTCAAGAATTTTGAAACTGCAATAGAAAATATAATCCTCAAATATACTGATGAAAAGAAAGATCCTGAAGAATGGGACTGGAACGGTCTTCTCGGTGAATTCAACCAGTTATTTGCAACAAATCTGCGTATGAATCCTGAAGAACATTCAAAGATAAATCAGACTGAGTTGTTCGATAAACTTTTTGAGAAGGCAAAAGAAGCATATAACCTGAGACGCCAGTACTATGAACCAGAGATGTTCAAAGAAATGTTAAAATCCATCTTACTCATAACAATCGACAATAGATGGCGAGAACACCTTTATGCACTCGATGCCCTCCGCGAGGGAATCAGCTGGCGCAGTTATGCCCAGAAAGACCCGCTCGTGGAGTACAAGCAAGAATCTTTCAGAATGTTTGATGAGCTTTTAGTTGAAATTGCCCGTGATGTTTCAGGAATTGTTTTCAGGGCAAGTCCAAGACCTGTGACGAGAAAACCTGTTGTCACCCAGGAATACAAACCTGCACTCGATGGAAAAACGGAAAGAAAGACAGGTGTTGCAAAGACCCAGCCAGTTGTAAAAGCGACCAAAATTGGAAGAAACGACCCGTGCCCATGTGGAAGTGGCAAGAAATACAAAAAGTGTTGTGGTAGGAATGTCGCATGAAACCATATCAGGTGAATCTTTTTACTGAACAGGAAAAAGTGGTAATGTTTTTACCATCTGAACCGGTATTCGTTCATAACAACAAGAGATATTTAAATTTTACTTTAAACGATTGTTTTAATCGAAGGAATAACGAGTATCTCATTGAAAATGCAAAACTAAATATCGATAACCGGAGCATAACCGATATACAAAACCCTGATGGTTTCCTCGAAGGATTAAAAAAATCTATGTGTGAATTTAAGAAAATAGAATCACTAATTGTTTTTTCAGATGAAATTTCGGCAATTTATTCGATTTCTTCAATTTTTGGTTTAAAAACTACATTCTTTATAGATTATGAGACAAATCCTGCGATATGTGCGGTATTGCAATACAGGAATGTGGAATTTTACAATCACAAAGATTTAGACCATTTTTCGAAACTATTAGCCTCCCATACTGAAAAAGTTGTTATTATCGATGGTTTGTATGAGTGGCTTGGATATTCTGGTCCGATTAATGATTTGTTGAAAATAGCAAAAGAAAATCAGGCAATAATAATTGCCAATGAAATAAATTCTTTTGGGTTGCTTGGCAGGGATGGAAGGGGAATTATGGACTTGTACAATCTCTACGATGATGTAAATATTGAGATCGGCAGTTTCAGTCGTTATATTGGTGGCTATGGTGCATATATTGGCGCAAAAAAATACTTGATTAACAAAATACTCGATAACAACAACGGGATTGTAACGCCCGTACCCAAATTCATGCTCGCGGTCAATCTTGCGAGCCTTGAGATTTTAAAAAATGAATCCAGGAATAATCAAAATTTTTCAAAGTTATGGACTAACAGCCGTTTTTTCATAAATCGACTGAAACAAATCGGCTTGAAGACCCTGAGTGAAACTCCAGTTGTTGTTATCATTTTAAACAATAATCAAGAAGCCGAGGTTCTCAAAAGAAGGCTTTTCGAGGATGGAATAATTACGAGTGCGAATAAAGAAAGATTGAGATTTATTCTTTCAATTGAGCACTCAAGAGCAGATATTGAATATACCCTCGACCGGATAGAATCCCATTTTAAAAGCATGGGGATTGTTTATCCTTCATTAGCTTAATCTTGACGAGTTCAGTGTTTTTGAATATACTCTAAACTTGAAAGGAGGCTTAATGGTGGCAATCATCGCTCTGCTCATAATCAATACTTTGCCACAGGAATATATTAATATGGTTTTGATGGAAGATTATGAATCTGCAGCCGAGTATTGCAAAAAAATGATGGAAAAAAGCCGTGGTTTTAAATGGTATTTAGAACTGGGTGATTTATATTTTGATAAACTCGATGAGCCTTTAAAGGCAAAACAGATATATCAGGAGATTATAGAGAAGTATCCACAAAAAGATGGATGGGTATATTACCGGCTCGGTCTCGTGCTTGAAGTGCTTGAAGATTATTTAAATGCAGCACGAACTTATGAAAAAGTCGCTACCAGATACCGCACACCACCCCTTGATTCTTTCTCTCTTTCTGGTGTTGAACGCTGCTTTAAAAAGAACTATCAGGACACGGTCGCCCTTGTGGACGGATACCAGATTACACGTCTGGAACTCGACGAAAGAATGCTGAAGCAATCACCTTTTGCAAAAAAAGATGAACGTGGGACACTTGACCAGATGATACTTGAACGGCTTTTATATGTCCATGCACTTAAAAACAATGTAAAGGCGATGAAGGAATATAAAGATGCGATAAAACAGACGCGTATCAATGCGCTTCTGGATGAAGTGCGGGCAATATATGTTCTGGAAAAGGCTGATCCTTCGGAAAAGGAAATGCGTAGCTATTATAATAAGAACAAACATTTTTACAAACTGTCCAAGGAAGTGAGAGGAAAGGAAATAGTCGTGGAATCTGAAAGCCTTGCGATATTGATTCGCGATTCGTTACTGAAAGATCCGGCAAGCTTTGATACATTAGCAAAATTGCATTCGACTGCTCCTACAAAAGGTGGTGGGGGAGAGATGGGAATTGTTATTCCAGGAACCAAACCAAAAGAAGTAGAAGATGTGCTATTCAGTATAGAGTTAAATAAAATTTCAGATATAGTGAAATTTGATAATAAATTCGGGATTTATATCGTTAATGAAAGAAAACCTGAACGGTGGCGTAGCTACAATGAGGTAAAATCACAGGTGGAGGCTGCAGTTCGTGCAGAAAAGATTCAGAAACTCGAAGAAAAGTTTTTAAAAGATTTGAAGGCAAAGGCAAAAATAGAAATATTCAAGGATAGCATCATAACCGATACAGCATTGAAGTCAAATACAAGAATCGTTGCGGTGGTCAATGGCCGTCCGATTAAATTTCAGGATGTTGAAAATAAAAATGCTTCCCAACCGATGTTTGCAAGGCTCGATATCTCAAGACCAGAAGAGTTTGAAAAGGTTCTTGAATCTTTGATAGAAGAGAATTTGAAATTGGAAGTTGCGGAGAGGAATAAATATTTCCTCTATGATGGATTCATCACAAAGTACCTTGAAGGCGTTAGAAGAGCACTTGAACAGGCACTCTACACAAAAATCGTAATTCAAACTGTCAAGGTCGATTCCCAGGAAGTTATCGACTATTATCAACAACATAAAGAAGATATGAAAATTCCTGAAACTATAAGGTGTAAAGAGATTGTGCTCTACAAAAAAGAAGAAGCGGAAAAAATTCGTTCAGAACTGGCTAAGCATTATGGTGAGAAAAAGTCATTTATTCCATTTTTAAGCAGGAAAGCAAAGATTACCGATTTTACGATGTTTGATTCCCTTGCCAAGACTTATTCTACAGCATACAATAAATCCCGTGGCGGTGATACCGGACCACTTAAAAAAGGCTCAAGACCCAAGGAATTTGAAGATGTTGCCTGGAAGTTGAAAATTGGAGAATTGAGCAAAGTCTTTCTTGTTGGTGATTCAAGCTGGACAATCCTGACCAAAACTGAACATACACCGACTCGTTACCGTACCCTTGATGAAGTGAAGGCCTCGATTGAGATGAATTTATTACGAGAAAAGCAACGCAAGACTGCGGATGATTTTCTTGCGAAAATAAAAAATGAAGCGGTTATAGAAATAAGATTACCCGAACCGGTTAAAGAAGAAGAAAAAGAATCAGGGGCTGAAGAAACTCAGCAAAAAGAATAGATGCCAGAATTAAGAAAAGACCCGGTACTGGGACGCTGGGTCATCATCTCTACAGAAAGGGCAAAAAGACCTAAAGATTTCAAATTTGAACCTGAAGAAAAAAGGGTAAATCCGCAGGAATGCCCATTCTGTCCGGGTAATGAATCTGCTACTCCACCAGAGATATACGCTATAAGAAACAACGGAACCTCACCCAACACGCCAGGCTGGAGCTTACGCGTCATTCCTAATAAATTTCCGGCACTGAGGATCGAAGGTGATTTGAATCGTAAAGGAGAAGGGATTTATGATAAGATGAACGGAATCGGTGCACATGAGGTGATAATTGAAACGAACGAACACCAATATGATCTTGCTGACCTACCTGAAGAAATGGTTTATAATCTCGTTGATACATACAAGAAACGCATAGTCGACTTAAAAAAAGATTCGAGATTAAGATATGTGATGATATTTAAAAACTTTGGAGCGATTGCTGGAGCATCACTTGAACACAGCCACTCCCAGTTAATAGCCACACCAATAATTCCCAAGAGGGTGATTGAGGAAATGGATGGAGCAAAGAGGTATTTCGAATATCGGGATCGTTGCATATTTTGTGATATAATCGCTCAGGAGACGAAGACAAGTAAAAGAATGGTTTCAGAAAATAATGGTTTTATCGCAATCTGCCCTTTTGCTCCAAGATTTCCCTTTGAAATCTGGATACTGCCACGGCATCATATCTCAAATTTTGAAGATACAGATGAAAATTCTCTTCATGAACTGGCAAGGATTTTAAAAGATTGTCTGTTAAGATTAAAAAAGGCTCTAAATACTCCGCCCTATAATTTTATCATCCATACCACACCTATCACCCTTAAAGGAATTGAGTTTTATCACTATCATATTGAAATAATCCCGGTTCTGACCCGTATAGCAGGATTTGAATGGGGGACAGGTTTCTATATAAATCCGACTGCCCCCGAGGAATCTGCAGCGTATTTGAAGAACATAATATGAGACGAAATTTATAACGAGTTATGGATCGATGAAAGTAGCATTTGTAACTTCAGAGGCAATCCCATATGCTAAAACTGGAGGCCTTGCGGATGTGTGCGGCACCCTTCCCAAGTATTTAAGGGATTTAGGTGTCCAGGCAACATTAATCCTTCCAGCATACAGGGGTATTAGGGCAGAAAAGGTGATGGATGTTGAAATAGATTTCGGGGGCAGAAAGACGATTTCTATCCTGAGCGATGGTAAAGCTTATTTCATTGCCTATCCTGAGTACTTTGATAGGGAAGGCCTTTATGGCACTCCTTTTGGTGATTATCCTGATAATTGTGAACGATTTACCCTTTTCAGCATTGGTGTGGCCAATTTGTTAAAAAAAATAGAATTCGATATCATTCACTGCCACGACTGGCAGACTGGACTCATACCATTATACATCAAAAAAAATGCCTTAAATCTCAGATCTGTTTTTACAGTCCATAATCTCGGTTATCAGGGTAGATTTCCTGTTGAGAAATTTCCAATTCTTGGTTTAGGATGGGATTATTTCACACCTGAAGGAATAGAGTTCTATGGCGATATCAATTTTCTTAAAGCAGGAATCATATATTCAGATGCGGTGACCACAGTCTCACCTACATATGCCCGTGAAATTCAGACCCCTGAGTTTGGTTTCGGTCTGGATGGGGTTTTAAGA
>JAOAFX010000082.1 GCA_026416055.1 Caldifarciminota bacterium | reverse complement strand
GTGTATAAGAGACAGTCCCTGGGTTTCGTGATGTCCTAGGTCTGCAATAGGAGGCCTGGTGATAAAGGCAAGAGACTTCGTTGAAAAAATCAAGCCCTACAAACCTGGTAAGCCGATAGAAGAAGTGGCACGGGAACTGAATCTTAAAGGCGAGATCATAAAACTTGCGTCAAATGAGAATCCACTGGGAACTTCCCCTTTAGCTATCAAAGCGATGCGCCGGGTATTAAAAGAATCTTTCCTTTATCCGGATGATAATTGCTTCTATCTAAAAGAGGCCCTGGCAAAAAAACTCAATGTAAGTTCGGATGAAATCATTGTAGGCAATGGTTCAGTGGAAATCCTACCCCTCATCACCCTTGCCTATCTCAATCCTGATGATAGCGCAGTCGTGACGAAAGGTTCATTCATCTGGTATAAAATAGCAGTAAGCATTGCCGGTTCCAATTTAATTGAAGTGCCAATGAAGGATTATACGCATGATTTGAAAACGATGCTCAATGCGATTCAGAACAACACAAAACTGATATTCCTTGATAATCCGATCAATCCTACAGGTACGGTTGTCAAACGAAAAGAACTGGAAGAATTTTTTGATAAAATCCCTGAAGATATCCTTGTGGTAGTGGATGAAGCATATCGTGAATACATTGAAGACCCCGATTACCCTGATTCATTTAAAATCTTCAGAAGTAAAAAAAATATATTGATTCTGCGCACATTCTCTAAAATCTACGGACTAGCTGGTGCACGACTTGGTTATGGGATTGCCAGGAAAGAGATAATCACTAATCTCATGAAACTGCGGATTTCATTCAATGTTAATCGCATCTCCCAGATTGCTGGAATTGCTGCCCTTGATGACGAAGAATTTGTCAAAAAGGCAATAAAGGTCAATAACGAAGGTAAGGAATTCCTTTACGATGCGTACAAAAAATTAGGGCTTTTTTATATACCTACTTACAGCAATTTTATCTTTGTTGATTTTGGTAAAGATAGCCAGATTATCTTTGAGGCATTGCAGCGGGAAGGAATCATCACAAGAACGATTAAAGAATATGGTTTTCCAAATGCCTTGAGGATAACCATCGGCACTGAAAAACAGAATCGACGTTTGATCAACACTTTAAAGAAAATATTGTGAAACCCTGAATAAAATCAAAAGGAGGAAAAAATGCTTTTTAAATTAAAGGACGGAAGAGAAATCCCTGTGGAACTTTATAAGACAAGGGTAGTACAAAAAATAAATCTCATCCCTGCCCGAGCAAGGTTGAAAGCGATTGAAGAAGCTGGTTATAATACATTTCAGTTAAAAACCAGGGATGTTTTTCTTGATATGCTCACAGATAGCGGAGTAAATGCCATGAGTGACAATCAATGGGCAGGCTGGATCACAACCGATGATGCCTATGCAGGAAGTATGACATTCTATGAATTTGCTGACGCAGTAAAAGAAGTCCTGGGATATAATTATGTAATGAATGTCCACCAAGGCAGGGCTGCAGAGCATCTTTTATCAAAGGTTTTCTGTAAACCTGAAGGAGTGGTAATTACCAACTATCATTTCACTACCACAAGGGCACATATTGAGGTTACAGGTATATCTGAATGTCTTGAACTCTATACCGACGAAGCATTGAATACAAAGAGCACCCACCCGTTTAAAGGGAATATGGATATTGATAAACTGAAGGCTGCAATAAAAAAATATGGCAGGGAAAAGATTGGTTATGTAAGGATGGAGGCAACGACAAATCTTCTGGGTGGACAACCGTTTTCCATGGAAAATTTTAAAGAAGTAAGGAAGGTTTGTGATGAAAACGGTTTACTTCTCGTCCTTGACGGAAGTCTGATTTCTGAAAATGCCTATTTTATCTGGAAGCGCGAAAAAGGATATGAAAACAAGACAATCGCTCAAATCATAAAGGAAATGTGTAGCATACCCGATATTTTCTACCTGAGTGGAAGAAAAAATACCTGTGTGCGAGGTGGATTCATAGCTACAAATAATAAAGAACTCTTTGCCAAGTTAGAACCCTGGCTTCCAGTTTATGAAGGATTTTATACTTATGGCGGGATGTCCATGCGAGAGATCGGAGCAATGGCTGTGGGATTAAAAGAAATGGTTGATCCATCGGTTGCGGGCTGTGCCATAGAACAAATAAAATATTTTGTAGAAAAATTAGATAGCTTGGGTATCCCAGTCGTTACGCCACCGGGTGGTTTAGCCTGCCACATAGATGCAAGGAAATTTGTGCCCCATATCAAAAAAGAAGAATATATTTCAGGTGCTTTGACAGCTGCCCTTTATATTGTCTCGGGTGTGCGGGCAATGGAAAGAGGCACGATTTCAATGGACCGGGCAAAAGACGGCACTGAATTATATGCAGACTTGGAATTGACCAGAATCGCTATTCCCAGGCGCGTCTATTCTATCTCCCACATCGAATACATAATCGAAAGACTCCAGTGGCTTTATGAACACAGAGATTTAATAAAAGGTTTAAAATTTATCTTTGAACCGCCAGTTTTGAGATTCTTTCTGGGTAAACTTGCTGCTATTGATAATTGGGGAGAAAAGCTGACCATCGCCTTTGAAAAGGATTTCGGCACGGACTGGTAAGATGCAAAACTTTAAAGAACTTCTTAATTTTGCTAAAAGTAAGGGCAAAAAGGCTTGCGTTGTGGTTAAAGCTGAAGATGAACCCGTACTTGAGGGAATTAACCTGGCATTAAACCAGGGGTTGCTCTCAAAAGTCTTTCTGGTAGGAGTAAGGGAAGCGATTACAGGGTTAAGTAAAAAGGTCAATCTCAATTTAAAGAATACAGAAATAATAGATATCGCAGACGAGCAGGAATGTCTTAAAACTGCTTTATCAATAGTAAAAGAGGAAGGGGACTTTTTGATGAAGGGGATGCTTCCCACAAGTACATTTCTAAAAGGGATACTTGATAAAGAATACGGATTAAGAACCGGAAAAATTCTAAGCCATATTGCGGTTCTTGAGGTTAGTGGCTACCATAAGCTATTATTTATGTCTGATGGTGGGATGAATCCGAAACTGGAATTAAAAACAAGGGTTGATATTATAAATAATGGAATATGGCTGATGAATCGTCTCGGTATAAAAAATCCAAAGATTGCACTTGTTGCTGCAAGTGAGGCTGTCCATCCTGATATGCCTGAAACTGTAGATGCAATAAAGATTGTAGAAATGAATAAAAAAGGAGAAATCCCCGACGCTATCATAGAAGGTCCCTTCGGTTTCGATGTTGCAATCTCAAAGGAAGCCGCCATGCATAAAAAAATCAAAAGTGAAATCGCAGGCGATGTAGATTTTATTTTGATGCCCAATATATCAGCTGGTAATATCTGGGCAAAGGGGCTAATCTATTTTGCAGGTGCAAAGGCAGCCGGAATTGTTGTAGGTGCAACCAAACCAGTAGTGTTGCTGTCTCGGGCTGATGATGCTGAAACAAAGCTAAATTCAATAGCCCTTGGGGTTGCTGTTTCTGGGAATTATTAATTAAACAGGTATAAAAATTTATAAGTTAAGATAAGTTAAAAAGGTTCTAAAATTCAAAAAGATTGACATTTCTACCGGCAGGTGTAAAATATTTTGATATTATGCCGGAATATCAATGCTTTCCTGAAATTGACGATATCCTCGAGCTGTTGACACATCAGAAGATTTTATCGGTCTCGGGTTTTGCTGGCTCTGCGCTCTCCATATTTGTTATTGAAATTGCAAAAAAATGTGAAAGTGTTTTATACATTACTGATAAAAACAACTTAGAAAGATATGGTAGAGAAATAACTGCAATAGTTCCAGATGCCATCCTCATTGATGAAAATAATCCTTTTTTTGAGACAGCAAACATCACTATCGCTGACGAGGAATTTTTCTCAAGAAAAATTCTGGTGAGAAAGAATTTTGATTTTAAAATTGGAACGACTATCGACCGTGATGAATTATTAGCACTCTTTTCTGCCAGTGGGTTACAAAAAGAAGAAATAGTAGAAGAAGAAGGAGAGTTTGCTGTAAGGGGTGGAATTATTGATTTTTTTGCTCATAATTCTGAACCAGTCCGGTTTGAATTAGATGGTGATAAAATAGTCTCAATTCGCAAATTTAATCCTCTAAATCAACGTTCCTTTGAAATTTTAAATAGTTTCTCGGTGAAACTTGCATTGCCTGGAATTTCGACGTCATTATCAAACTCAATTACTGAAAAAAGTATTGTCATTACCGAAAAAAAATTGAATTTTGATTGCAGACAGTTACTTTTAAATACACCATCACAATTCTCCTTATCTTTAAGCCCTGCTCCAAAATATTTCGGTAATCTCCGACAATTGCACCGTGATATGGACGAAAAAATTTATACCTACAAATTCCTGTTCCGACCATCCCTTATCGCAAGCCTGGAATCAATACTGGGACCGCTATTATACATACCACTCCCTGTAAAAGAAGGATTCATTGATTTAAGTCGTAAAATTGTCTTCTTGAGTGAGTCGGATGTATATGGTACTCTGCCAAAAAAGAAGCCGAAGTTCAAAGGACTTTTCATTGACGACCTTAAGGGTTTGAAACATGGCGATTATGTGGTTCATAACGATTTTGGAATTGGTCAGTTCACAGGCCTGACTGAGATTGACTTTGAAGGTAAAAAGGTGGAGTGTTTGCGTATTGACTATGCCGAAGGTGATAAAGTCTATCTCCCGGTTGAAAAGATGAATCTGATTGAGCGTTATATAGGCTATCAGGAACGACCCCCCAGGTTATCAAAGATAGGCGGTGAGCTCTGGATTAAAACAAAAGAACAGGTAAAAAAAGCAACTGAGTTTCTGGCACGAGAATTAATAAATTTATATGCACGACGCCAGTTAACCAGTGGATTTGCCTTTTCTCCTGACAGTTTTGAAATGGCTGAACTTGAAGCCGGCTTTCCCTTCGAAGAGACGCCAGATCAGAAAAAAGCCATTGAAGATGTCAAAAGGGACATGGAATCTCCAAGGCCCCAGGAACGTCTCATCTGTGGTGATGTTGGTTTCGGAAAAACAGAAATTGCTATTCGCGCCGCATTTAAAGCAGCTCTTGATTCTAAACAAACAATGATTCTCTGTCCTACCACCATACTCGCTTTTCAACATTATAATACATTTACAAAAAGACTGAGAGAATTTCCCGTAAGGGTTGAAATGGTTTCAAGATTTCAAAAAAGGAATGAACTGAAAAGGATACTTAAAGATATTGCTGAAGGTAAGGTGGATATTATTATCGGGACCCATCGTCTACTCGCACCGGATGTAGTATTCAAGGATCTGGGTTTGCTAATCATAGACGAAGAACATCGTTTTGGTGTTATGCAAAAAGACAAAATAAAGAAAATAAAGTCAGGAATTGACGTAATATATCTCTCGGCCACACCGATACCCCGCACCCTTTACATGAGTCTTGCCGGTATTAAGGATATTACGGTTATGTACACCCCGCCCCGGGGAAGGAAAGAAATCATAACTAAGATAATTCATTTTGATGATGAAGAAATTAAAAAGATAATTCAGTTTGAAATGTCCCGCGGCGGTCAGATTTTCTTCGTCCATAATCGTATTCAAACAATTGAAATGGTAAGAGAACGGTTGCAAAGATTACTTCCCGAACTTCGTATCTGTGTACTCCATGGTAAAATTAATTCGCAAATCAGCGAAAGGAAGATGATTGAATTTTTAGAGGGTAAATATGATTTGCTTCTTGCCACAGCAATCATTGAGTCAGGTATAGACATGCCCAATGTCAATACCATAATCGTCAATGAAGCAGACCGCTTCGGTCTTGCAGACCTGCACCAGTTAAGAGGAAGGGTTGGCCGGTCTGAAATCCAGGGATACGCATATTTCATCATTCCATCACGGATGACCGATGAAGCAAAGAAAAGATTAAGTGCTCTTGTTTCATATACTACGCTCGGCTCAGGATTCAGACTGGCAATTCGAGATATGGAAATAAGGGGTGTAGGCAATATATTAGGAAAGGAGCAATCAGGTTATATAAATGCTATCGGTTATCACCATTATGTCAAAATTCTCAATAATGTCCTTTGTGAACTACAGGGCAGGGAATTTACTTTAGAACCGATTCTCAATTTAAAGATCCCAAGTTATATCCCCTCTGATTATGTTGCTAGTCCTTATGAACGAACTGCAATATATAAAAGACTGATGGAAGTCCAGTCTGAATATGAGTTAAAAGGTTTACAGGAAGAACTCATCGATCGTTTCGGGAAGTATCCGGACACGGTAGAAAATTTATTTACAATAGCAAAAATCCGGCTCATGGCAATAAGTTTAAATGCCCAGGAGGTACAACAGATAAAAGACCGGATACGATTTTTCAGTGCAGGAAAGTTATTAAAAGAAGTGAAACTGTCAGCTATTTAGAAATATCAACAGCGGCAATTTCATGTTCAATTTTATCAAGATATGCCAGATTTCCTAACTTTGTAAATATCTCGTTTGCCTTCAAGAAGAGGGGGACTGCCTCTGAGTACTTATTCTGTCGCTTATAATTCAATCCCATATGATAATAAATCTCGGCTGTGATTGAGTTGTCCGGAAGTTTTACAGTGATACTGAGCGCCCGGTCAAAATAGTTTTGCGCCGCTTTGAAATCGCCCGATGCAGACAACATTCTCGCCATATAAATATATCCATAAACGCGTCGATTTAGGTCAGGATTGTTTTTCAGTTCAGCAAGAAGTCGCTGTGCTATTAGTCTCCCTTTTTTGATTCCTTTTGAAAGTAAAAGATACTCCATCTCTTCGAACTGGCAATCAAAAATGTATTGCTTCAGTTTCAATTTCTGGGCGTATCGATATGCCTTCTTCAGGCATGTTATACCCTGTTTTTTTCTTCCGGTCTCCCGATAAAACTCACTGAGATGGATATTGATAAAGCAATTACCCTCGATGAAATTTGTCTCCTTGGCATATTTTAAGGCAAGTTGGAAATTATCCAGCGCTTTATCAGGCATCATCCTCCTCAGACATATGAGCCCCAGATTATCGTAAAGAAATACAAGATCCCTTTTGGCGTTTATCAATTTTGCGATACCCAGTGCCCTCATACTGTATTCTTCTGCTTTAATCAAATTATAATGGAAATACAGACTTCCCAGGTCTAAAAGTGCAACCGTCACACCTGATTGGTAACCAATTTCTTCATAAAGTTTCAGGGCATTCAAATAAAATTCTTCACTCTTAGATAAATTGAGTTGCTGCTGATATACCACTGCAAGGTCAAGATAACATGCCGCCATCCCTCTTCTATCACCCAATTTCTCCCTGATTTCCAATCCTTTCTTGAAGTAGGCTATCGCCCCTTCAAGATTTCCCAGAAAAAGGAGTGCTACACCCATTGTTATATAGATCGT
>JAOAFX010000081.1 GCA_026416055.1 Caldifarciminota bacterium | reverse complement strand
GGAAACAACACAGAATTATATTGTTCACCGGCTCAGGGTTGCTGGGTGTGCCCGTCCTCTGTTTACTGGAGGTGCGATGAAGACCATCTATCAGTACTCGAAAGGTATACCCAGGATGATAAATGCGATATGTGATAATGCACTCCTTGAGGGATTCCTCTTAAAGAAAGAAATTGTTGATGAGAAAATCGTCATTGATGTGTGCCGTGACCTTGGTTTAACCTAGGAAGCCAATCTTTTGACAGATTTTTACGCTGACCTTCATATCCATACCACACACTCTGACGGCGTACACACGCCTGGGGAAATAATTGAGATTGCGTTAAAATCACGAATTTTTATAATTGCTATTACCGACCACGATTCTGTTTCTGGAATAGATGAAGCAATTGAGTACGCCCAAAACAGGATTGAAATCATACCTGCGGTTGAATTGAGTTCTAATATTGGAAAATGTGATATACATATTCTTGGATACTACATCGATCATCACGCCGCAGATTTTATTGATTATCTGGAAGGGTTCAAAGCACATCGCCTCAGTCGTGCAAAAAAAATTGTAGAAAAACTCAACCGGGCAGGAATAAAAATTGATTTTGAGTTGGTGAAAGATATTGCAAAGAATAGTGTGGTTGGAAGACCCCATATTGCTGAGGCATTAGTAAAATGTGGATATGTTCGCTCGGTGAGTGATGCGTTTTACCGTTACCTTGGCTACCATTGTCCATTCTACGAGCCCAAAAAGGAGATAAGTCCCAAAGAAGCGATTGAGAAAATAAAAAGGTATGGCGGTATTCCGATTATTGCCCATCCCGGAATGATCGGGGCAAATAATGGGTTGATTTATAAGTTGATAGATGATGGTGCGCGGGGTATTGAAGTCTGGCATCCCGAACATACCCGAAAACAGGAGGATGATTTTTATGAAATTGCCATGAAACATGGATTGTTGATTACCGGAGGTTCGGACTTCCACGGCTACCCCCGGGGTTACTGCAAGATTGGTGAGTATGGCTGTGATAAGACACATGTTTTTTCGTTGAAGGAAATGAGCAAAATGTCAAAGAAAAAATAGACTCATAGAAGGAGGTTTCTATGAATATTGATGAAATTAAAAAAATTCTGCCGCATAGAGAACCGTTTCTATTTGTTGATGAGGTCTTAGAAATAAGTGATAAAAAGATTATTGCCAAACGGACTATTGAAAAAGACGAATATTTTTTTCAGGGTCATTTCCCCAATGATCCGATAATGCCAGGGGTTTTAATTGTAGAAGCAATCGCTCAAACCGGAGGGGTAATGTTATTGAGAAAATATCCAGGTGCAATTCCTTTATTTATGGGTATTGACAGGGCAAGATTCAGGAAGATTGTTCGTCCTGGTGATACACTGATTATGGAAGTGGAATTGCTGCAGGAGCGGGGAACGATTGTAAGGATTTCCGGGGTTGCAAAGGTTAATGGTGAAATCGTCTGTGAGGCAGCAATCCTTGCTGGGATAAAGAAATAGTATGATTCTTTAAAGAATTGACAGGGTGTTTTTACAATCTTAGAAAAATGGTTTTATTTATGCAGTCATTATAGTCTGCTCACACTTTAGAATGACGGAAATTCTCATCGGCAAAAAAACAAAGATTCATAAATCAGTCAGGATTGGAAAATTTTCAATAATTGAAGACGGGGTAGAAATAGGTGAGGGAACAGAGATTGGTAATTTTGTTTTAGTAAAAAAAGGAACTAAGATTGGCAAGAATAATAAGATTTATTCAGGTGCACAATTGGGAATTGACCCACAGGATTATCATTTTAAGGGTGAATATTCAGAATGTGTAATTGGTGATGGTAACATCATACGCGAATATGCTACGATTTCAAGAGCAACCGGTAAGAATGAAAGAACGGTAATCGGCAATAATAATTTTATCATGACCTATGTTCATATTGCTCATAACTGTAAAATCGGAAATAATGTAGTTATCGCGAGTGGTACCCAGATTGCCGGGTATGTTGAAATTGACGATTTTGCTTATATTGGTGGACTTGTAGGTATCCATCAATTCTGTCGGGTGGGCAAATATGCGATGCTCGGTGCAAAGTCATATTTGAATAAAGACCTTCCACCTTATTTTTTAGCACGTGGAAATCGGGCAAGGATATACGGGATTAACCGCACTGGCTTACTCCGCCGTAATTTCACCAATGAAGAGATTGAAGAGATAAAAGAAATATTTCGTGTGATTTATAAATCAAACAGGAATATAAATGAATTGATTCCGTTACTGCGCAATAACTTCTCTAAAAAATTTTCTCAAGAACTGATCAGTTTTATAAAAAAATCCCAGAGGGGTATAATTCTAAAATGACCCCTATTAGGTTTTTATCTTATCTTCTTTTTATGGCGCATTGCCTTTCTTCTCTTTTTGTATTTATGGCGTTTAATCTTTCTCAGTTTTCTCTTTCTTCCGCAAGGCATAATTAACACCTCCTTTCAATAAATTATAACTATTTTTCATCCATGGTCAAGGGTCTTTGTAATGAATCCTTGAAATCAAACAGAAAGTTGTTATAATTTATAAAAATGAGAGTGATTTTCTTGTTTCCGCTGGTTTTTCCTTTTTTATTCTGTGGTAGGAGACCTGAGATAGATTTCTATCGGGAAATAGTCACCATAGAAATAGATTCATTGAGTGCCTTCGTCAGTGGTGAATATTTTTTTGAGAATAATACAGATACCCGCAAGAAAGTAAATTTTTTTATCCTTTCCCGGTGGATTCAAATCACTCATTTCCCGATATTATCATACTCGACCTGCCTTATGAAAAAGATACAAATGGAATACATTTTTCAATAGTAGTAAAGCCCGGCAAGGTGAACTCATTCAAAATCTCATACCACCAGATGCTAAAGAATAGATATTTTCGTTATATTACAACGACGACAGAGAAGTGGGGGGGCAGTAAAACACGTAGAATTTATCATTTCTTCAAAAAGGGATTTAAAACTTCGTACGGGTTATCATCCCTCTAAAATTTATCAGAAGAATGGTAAATACTACTATAAAATTGTTAAGAAAAGATTTTATCCGTCTGAGGATTTGCTTATTGAATGGTAATTTTAGCGAAATTCTGTATTTCTATACAATCCTTAATTGTGAATTCTCCAATCCGTTCCCTTTGCAGGTAATATAAAAACCCTTCGGTCCTAAGAACATGGGCTATATCCCGTGCAAGCTGTCTTATATAGACACCACCTTTACAGATGACACGGATGGTCATGGTTGGATATTTGTAATGGATTAATTCAATATTATATATTTCAACCTGCTTGTGTTTTGTAATTGATATTCCTTTACGGGCTAATTTATATAATGGCATCCCCTGAAACTTTGCTGCTGAATATGAGGGTACCTCTTGTTCTATTACACCCTTGAATTTCTCCAGTGCCTCTTTGACAGCATTTAAATTTGGTATCACAAGTTTACCAGAATCCAGTACCCTTATTCTGCCAGTTATATCACCGGTATCAGATTCCGCACCGAGGATGATTCCGCCTGTATAAACTTTTTCCCATGTCTTTATCTCTTCAAATTTTTTGGTGGCGTCTCCTAACAATAAAAGTACAACACCACAGGCAAATGGGTCAAGTGTACCACCATGCCCGATTTTACCTTTAAACAGTGTATTCTTTTTAAATAATCTTACAAGATCAAATGTTGATGGCCCCACCGGTTTATAGACTGGAATTATTCTATTCAATTCCATCATAAGTAATTTTATATAGATTGTGTTATTATTCAAGTGGTTGACTTTTTATATTTTCTGAGTATTATTATCTGTGATTTTTTATTTCCTCCTCAGTCTGCACCTTGGGTTTGAAGGTGGAATAAATAAGCCGATTACTGGTTTAGATTACAATCTTGAAAACGGTAATATATACAGAATATACATTGGTAAACAGGATTTAAACCATAACGTACTTTTAAATCTGGTTATTAATGGCTCATATTATTATGGTGAGAATCCGGGTTATTCATTCAGCACGTATGGTGCTGGTATAATGATTACAAAAATTCCCTGGCGGGTTTCACCCTATATAGAAGTCGGTATAACTTACGTAACCCGGGTACTGAACAAAAGTAAAGAATGGGGTATGAGTTTCGATTATACATTTGGCTTTCTCATCAATTTTTATTATGAGAATATTAATATTTACCCGGCTTTTTATTATTATGGAATAACTGATTTCAGAGTCCATGCAGGAATTATGGGGATGAAATTGGGTATTAGATATGAACTATAAATCTTTTAGGGAAATTGCTATAATATCTATGCTAATTGTCTCGTGTGATAACTTTATCATTGAACGTTCAGCAAGTGATTATTTTCCCATGGAAGAGGGCAACTGGTGGTTTTATTCAAATGATGACCTGTATGACCCGAAGAGTATAAATATTACCGTGGAGCCTGTAGATACTATTCTCGAACGTGAGTGTTTCCCTTTTAATGTTTCTGGTGAATTTCGTTTTTATTCAAAGGATGTGGAGGGAATAAAGGAATATATAAAAATTACTGAAAATTATGGTGGTAATGAACTTACGATTTTACAGGGGTTTATCACTCGACTTGAATTACCGCTCGTCTCGGGTAATAGATTTACAGACTCTCTAACCGACTCGCTCGATTTTTATGGCAGATGGATAAAGGTCCGGTACGTGATATATGGTTTTGTTTCAGATTATTACGAGGACAGGATTTATGGCGGAGTATATAAGGTTATCATAAATAAAAGACAAACTATTGCGGTCGAGGATTCGGTGATTTTGAAGGAAGAATACTTAGAAGAACATTACGCCCCTGGCATCGGAATGATAGAATTCCGGAATGCCCAGGGGATATTCAGAATTAAGGATTTTCACTTAGAGTAGGTTCAACATCATTTATTCTAAGATTCCGTCACCATGAATAAGAAAAGATCTGGGGATGATAGGTTGATGAAGATTTATAACATCTTGTTTGAAAGATTTGGGCCTCAGAACTGGTGGCCTGGTGAGTCACCATTTGAAGTAATGGTCGGGGCAATTCTGACCCAGAATACAAACTGGCAGAATGTAGAAAAGGCGATTGACAATATTAAAAAAGCTGGAATGCTCTCTCCACATAAATTGCTTGAAAATAAAGAGAGAATTCCACAATTGATAAGACCTTCTGGATTTTATAAGCTCAAGAGTAAAAGGCTGATCGCTTTTTTAGAGTATTTTGTTCACAATTACGATGGTGATGCAGAAAATTTTTCCGGTAAAAATACTGATTCTTTACGGCGCGAATTACTTTCAATCGCCGGTATTGGTCCGGAGACAGCGGATTCCATCCTGCTTTATGCCCTCAATCGACCGGTATTTGTCGTTGATGCCTATACCTGTAGAATATTATCGAGACACAAATTGATATCCCGGAATAAAGACTACGAAGAAATTAGAAAATTTTTTGAGGAAAATTTGCCAAGATCTGTCCGGCTGTATAATGAATATCATGCCCTTTTAGTTAAACTGGGTAAAGAATATTGCAAGAAAAATGAGCCACTGTGTAATACTTGTCCTTTATACAATACCCTTTAGTAATCCGGATAGTATCATCCGGGGAGTTTATCTCAATCCCTATCAGGCGTCCAAAAAGGATTATTTAGAATACATTTTCAAACTTGCTGATTCTAATTACATAAACACTATTGTCGTTGACCTGANGGGTGATTATGGCTATCTATGTTATGAGAGTGAAATTCCACTTGTAAAAAAACTCAATGCATATAAGCGCTACATCGACCTTGATTATTTAGTCAGGAGATGCAGGAAGTCGAATGTGAAATTGATTGCAAGGATTGTCTGTTTTCGAGACAGTTATCTTGCACACTATGAAGATTGTGCAATAAGGGATTCAACTGGAGAGATGTGGTATGACAAAACAGGGACAGCATGGGTAAACCCATATAACAAAAAGGTTCATAAATATCTCATCAGTATAATTAAGGAACTGGAAAATAAAGGTATCAATTCTTTTGCCCTTGATTACATAAGATTTCCAACTGATGGAGATATCGGCAGCATCAGGTTAGCCAACGCAAAAGGTGAAAGATACGTTCCAATAATGGACTTCCTGAAAGAGTTGAAAAAAAATGTTGAAGCAGAAATAGGTGTATGCATATTCGGATATGCGGTCTGGTACGATTTAAAACATGAAGGGCAGGAGGTATCGAGATTCGGAACGGTTGTCGATGTTGTGTATCCAATGCTTTATCCATCACACTTCCACCCTTCATTTAAAAAAGAAGTATCAGAATACTGGCGCAATTACTGGATATACTTTGATTCGGTTGAAGAGTCTTTCAGAAAGTTACCATTGCGTGTAAAAGTTATACCCTTTGTCCAGGGCTTTGATCTTTATTGTGAATTATATAATGAAGATTATATCTTTTCCCAGATTTTTGGTGCCCTTAATGCGGATGCAGATGGAATACTTATCTGGAATGCTGCGAGTAATTATTTCAGTTCTTTGTCTTCTTTGATTCGGGCGTATAATTTAATCCAATACCGATACGCTCGGAATACCCAAAATATCCGTAGGAGAGTGCTACTGCACCAATATCGAGAAACAGATTTGAGCCAATCATTATCTCTAATGAAAACCCGAAAGAAAAACCCGACCAGCCTAAATCCTTATATCCGGTTTGATAACCAGCCATCAAGGAAAAACCGGAGAGTGCTGATTCCTGACCAAACATTGCTTTGGTAGCAGTCTGCATCAATTTCGGTTCTCGAATGTAGATTTCACTACCGACAGAAAATGTCGGGATATAATCCGGATACAGTGAATAATCGAGACTCAGCACCCAGTGGCTTTGACCGAAGGGAATTTTAATCGCCATGCCCTGGCGGAAATTAACCGGTGGATATTCCCATTTTTGAATGAATCTCCTGGGAATACCGAGATTTTTTATGGCGGTACCTAAATATACAAAATCCACGGGATTCAGGATAAAACCAAAATCGCCAACAAAACCCCAGGAGCTCACACTTTCCAATTGACTGCGTACAATCTTACCACAACCGCCAAGAGAGAGCTGTTTTTTTCTACCGATACTCTTTCCATAACCGACATTCAGCAGCATATCTGAATTTCTAAAATTTTCTAATTCATTACCCACCTCATCCCTGGCAATATCGGTTGCGGTAAGATAACTCAGACCGACACCGAGTGAACCCGTATTTTTACCCAGAAATAATGAAGATGCAAGATTGTAATACTGGATAAAGCCGAGATGGGACATCGCCATTCCTGAAAGGTAGTAACTTTTTATTATGCCAAGTCCAGCAGGATTCCAGAATACAGCATTTCCATCATCGCTTAAAGCTGTGAATGCATTACCCATTGCTACCGGTCGGACACCAACTCCCAATTTCAAAAATGTGTAACCGGTTGCACCAGGCTGCCATATCTGTGCTGAACAAAAAAGTGCAATCCCTGCTAAGAGTATGATTTTTCGCATAATAAATTATATTTTAATTTTATCCTGAGTCAAGGGTACGATTTAAATCAAATATGCTCAGACATCTAAATGGTACAGGTATAATGATCATGCTGAATGTTGACTTTTTTAAAAATTATGATATATTATGTAATGCAGTTATATGTTGAAGATGTTAGCAAATATGAAGGTAAGCAAGTAGAGATAAAAGGCTGGCTATATAACAAGAGATCTTCTGGTAAGGTTAGATTTCTACTCATCCGGGATGGAACCGGTATCATACAATCAGTGATCAGCGCTGACGAAGTAAGACCGGAAATATTTGAAGTAGCCGATAAGATTACCCAGGAATCGTCAGTCATAATCAGTGGGCTGGTGAGACAGGATAGTCGCGCACCAGGCGGGTATGAAATCGTAGTTACGGATTTAAAAATTATACAACTTGCAGAAAATTATCCAATCACTCCCAAAACCCATTCCGTAGAATTTCTCTTACCCATTCGCCATCTCTGGATTCGTTCAAGAAAGCAGAATGCAATTCTGAGAATAAGGCATACGGTAATCAGGGCGATTAGAGACTTCCTCGATAATCGTGGGTTCATATGTGCGGATACCCCGATACTCACTCCGGCATCGGTAGAGGGTACCACAACGCTGTTTCCTGTTGACTACTATGGAGATACGGTCTATTTAACTCAGAGTGGACAGTTATACAACGAGGCAACCGCTGCGGCACTGGGTAAGGTTTATTGCTTTGGTCCCACTTTTCGTGCTGAAAAATCAAAGACAAGACGCCACCTCACAGAATTCTGGATGGTTGAACCTGAGGTTGCATACCTTGAGCTTGATGGACTTATGGAACTTGAAGAGGATTTTGTAGTATATATCGTGGAAAGGGTTCTGGAAGAACGAACAGAAGAGCTAAAAATCCTGGAAAGAGATACCAGGAAGCTTGAGAATATTAAAAAACCATTTCCCAGGATAACCTACAGAGAGGCAGTCGATTTGATCCATAAGAAAGACCCTGAGTTCAAATATGGTGATGACTTCGGTGCACCACAGGAAACATTGATAAGTGAAAGTTTTGACCGACCGGTGATGGTTCATCATTATCCTGCACAGTGTAAGGCATTTTATATGAAAAGAGATCCTAACGATGAGACACTCTCTCT
>JAOAFX010000080.1 GCA_026416055.1 Caldifarciminota bacterium | reverse complement strand
GGTTGAGATTGTGCCAGTTGAATCTTCACCATCTTTTTGATGTGGTTGTTACCTTTGAAGATACCTATAAGAGAAAACCTGACCCCGCACCTTTCCGAATAACTCTGGAAAGGTTGAACATAAAACCAGAGGAGGCGATAATGGTTGGTGACTGGGCTGAACGGGATATCATCGGAGCCAAGGTTCTCGGAATGAAGACAGTTTTCGCCAGATATGGTGATACTTTTGGGACCAAAAATTCAGGTGCCGACTATGAGATTGATGATATAATTCAATTACTTGATATTGTTGATACCCTTATTAAGAAAGAAAACAATGGTTAATTATATTGGCTCAGATTTATGCCATTCTTACTTCCAGCAATTTTAATATTTTTTTGTGATTTCTGCAACGGAAAAAAATTGCCGGGTAATGAATACATAATCTATGAAACATACGATAAGGGGAAGGTCGGAACGATAGAAGTACGGCTCACAAAAGATAGCACAGGTTATCGTCTTATCTACAGGTCAGACCGCATAATTGAAGCAATTCTTGATACAATCAATTTACAGACACTCCATTTGAACAAGATAGTTGAAGGACGATGGGAACTGAGCGTGAAAAAAAATCATGTGATTGAGGTTAACTATCGGGGGAGGAAAAAGTATTATAATGAATCAATGCCTGTCTATGACCGTCATACCCTTGATTATGTCTTGAGGGGATTTGATTACCATCAAGATTTCAAAAGACGAATCAGGTTGAATGTTCCTGAATTTATGGTTATCAACGCAGACATTGAAGTGGTCGGTGAGGATAGTATTAGTACACCGGTTGGTACTTTTAACTGCTGGAAGATTTTGATGACACCGAGAATTTTCTTTAAAAAATTGAGTTTTTACTTTTATATTGAAAAGGCCTTTCCATATCGTTTTGTCAAATATACAGATGCATCAGGAAAAAATAGTATCACTCTAAAAGAATATAAATTAAATTGAAACTATTTTGTACGTCTTTCGGGTTTTTTAAACGGTTTGCTCTCTTTTTCTTTCTCTTTCTTGAATAGATCTTTTAACTTTATCTTTAATTGTTTAATCCTGAGAAGATCGTCTTCGCGCTGATCATTCACATTGTTAGAATCAGTATCAACGAATTGATCGCCTTTTGATTCATAAGCATCTTTAATTTTTATCTCAATCCTTCTCGTATCGGTATCGCTTTGTCTCTCTTCAAATATGGCTGCCGGCTCATCATTCTTTTTTTCTTTTCTGGCAACGGGTTGAATTGCCCATACCAAATTGAGTAATAAAATTGCTATTAGGAATATTTTTTTCATTTTTGCTCCTTAATTATAACTGAAAATATTTTGCTGTCAAGATTACCATGGTAACAGGTGGACATATACCCGCCTTTTTTCATCTGGCTCAAGCCTTATTCTCCTTTTAATCGTTTTATAGCCGAATTTTTTTATTTCTACAATATATTCACCCGGTCTCAAAACGATGGTGCGGGGTGTTCTCCCTATGTATTTTTTTACGCGAGATACAGCATCAGTTATATATATCTTGCATCTGGGTGGTATAGATATAATCCGCAATTTTGCCGGTTCTGGTTCTTCAATTTTTAATTCCAGTTCTTTTTTTATGTAATGTGTGTCGGCTAAAGTTGGCAGTCTTTCCTCAGCAGCGAGGATGATGATTTTTTCTGTCCCTTCAGGGCCTGAAATCTCATAATCATAGTCGGCATCAGGCGGTGGTAATTCATAGACTCTGTCTTTCTGGACATAGCCTTTATCCCCTTGCAGGGGGAAGAGAAGATTTTCCCTTCCCCCTGCATCAATGTTATAGACCGCCACATAGCAATCAGTATTAGCACGGAAGAAGATTTTTAATCTGTCACCGGGTGAAAATGTGAGGTCATCACGGTCTAACCATATATCGACATTTAACGAATTTGTTGTGTCAGTCTGCATATTGAAAAGAATGAATAAGGGCAGGATTACGACCATCATCTTTATCTCCCTTTTTTATCTATTCTGGATTTCCTGATTCTTTTTTCCTCACTGCCAGGGTTTGATGGTGGCTGATTTATCACTGGCGATTTGAAATCTTCTGAATTTTTATCCCTGTCTCTGTCTTCAAACTGGTAAGGTTGGTGTGGTCTCATTTGATTTTTGCTGTCTTCTCTTTCTTCAGAAATATTCTCTTTTTTCTCGATAATATTTTTTGGTCTCTTTATGATTCCCTGAGCATCCCTTTCTGATTTGCGGGGATTATAGATTTCGTCTATCTCATTTCGGTGGAGGCCATCTTTATCATCCCTGTATCTTTTTTCATTCTGGTCTGATGGTGTCTGGAATCTTGATCTCTTATATTCTTCGTTCTTTATCATCACCTCTTTTCTGATATTATTTTCATATTCTTTCCTCATCCTTTCCAGATTGCCTGATTTATGTTCTTTTTCAATACGGGCAAAGAGCTGGGGGTCTTTTTCCTTTGTTAATCTCATGACTTCTTTCTCTTTATATGGAAGATTAATTTCCCTTGGTGGTTTTTCTGGAAGTTCAATCCCGTAAGACCTCGCCTTATACCTGAACTCAGCGTAGTTGTATGGCAATTTATATTTAACCCATCTGCCATATCTTGGACGCCACCACCAGCATCCATCTTCATACCAGACGATATAAAAGCCTGCACAGAAGAAGTGCCAGTCAAAGTGATGGCACCAGTGGCAGTGCCACCAATACCAATCCCACCACCAGGGATGGTACCAGACATAGTAGACACAATAATATCCGGATGGATAATAGACCCAGTATTCATCATACCAGTCTGGGTCGTAATTCCAGTATTCATCACACCAGTAATTTTCGTCCTCATCGTAATCGCAATAAACAAAGTTTACATTGAAGGCAAAAAGCGGGATGGTGGCAAGGGTGAGTAAAATTAAGCGTTTCATTTTAGCCTCCTTTTTATTTTTTCCTCACCAGTTCCGGGTTACCCGGGTCTACCTGGTATGCCCAGTCAAAGATGGCATACCCGGATCTTATTGAAGTAACCCTTATCTTTGCAAAGTGGTTGTCCCAGGTCCAGATAACATAGGTATGCCCCACAATGGCTTCAACGACTCCAGTTGGTGACCAGCCATCTTCGGGTGCATACCCGATTTCATCAAATGAAGAAGTGTAGCCCATGTCCTGGATCAGGCCACCTGTCCGGCCTATAAAGAAATAATACGAACCGAGATACTCATCATAGCCAAAATAGAAATCACACTGAGAATTGTTATAGGGAACGACTGAATAACTGCTGAAATCCCAGCCCGCATATTCTGGATGGATTGTAAAATCAAATAGTTTTTGATTGAAACCCTCTGGTCTTGGGGTATCAAAGACAGTTTCATAGGATAGTTCACTCTCATTATTGTGGATATCAAATGCCGAGATGGCATAGAAATAGGTAACTCCATTTGTGAGACCGCAATCAATGAAATAATCAAAATTTGTTTCACCAATTAGAAGATAAGGTCCATCCGGTGCTGGTCCTCGATAAATGCGATATCCAGCAAGGTCAGGCTCGGTATTGTGGTACCATGTCAGCATCACTTCACGGTCTCCGGTTATGGATGTCAATCCTCTCGGTACCGCAGGTGGTTCATGGTCTGTTTCTTCATAACAACAGGGTGAAAGAAATACCCCGGTTGAGACAAGGATTAACTGGAAGAGATTTTTTATTTTTTCCATCTGACACCTCTGCAGTTATAACATGCAAAATTTGTGCCTGAAAAAATTATCCAAATTACATATTGTTTTTAAAATCGTAGCACAAAATTTGTGCATGCCGCACAAATAATAAACAGTCGAAAAGGATAATTTCTCATTTTTGTGAAATGGAGGGTATACTGATATGAAAATTTTGTGAAGTCATTTTGTACACATAAAATCACTGGTTAAATTGTTATTGACATAAGAGTTGCAATAATTATAATCGTCCATGAAAACATATGGATTGATCGGGCTTATTCTGGGTTTAGTGATTGTGGGTATTCTTGTTTATCGTGCGGGAAAATTATACACCCGTGGAAGTGAGGAGTCCCGTTACGCTGTAGCACCACCTGAGCGAGCAAATATTTTAAGCTGCCAGATGCGGATAAAGAAGATTGAAGATGCAATACAAATCTATTATGCGGAGAGCGGTAAATATCCTGAGAGCCTTGATGATTTGAGAGATATTCCTTCAACAGAGAAATACTGTCCAATAACCGGTCAAGTTTATTATTACTCTCCACTAACAGGTAGGGTAGCTTGTTCTCATGGCAACTGAGCTTTTTATTTATTGACAGAAAAGGATTGTTAAATATAATAAACTGCTTTTAAAGGAGGTATAATGGGCAAATGGCAATGCACTATCTGCGGTTATATTTATGACCCGGAATATGGTGATCCCGATAACGGGATTGAACCCGGCACCCTTTTTGAACAGTTGCCTGATGATTGGGTTTGCCCTGAATGTGGTGCCGAAAAAGAGCAATTTGAACCCTATACCGAGGAGGATTATTAAGCATCTGGAAAGACAGATTAATTCTAAGTTTTAACATCACTATTATTTGTTAAACCAATAAACCATCTTTCAGCGTCAAAATATAATGAATGAGGAAGATTTGTCACTTGTTGAGCGGTATAAGAATGGAGATGAAAGTGCCTTTGAAATATTGTTTGATAAATACCGGATACCGATTTATACAATCTGCTATCGGTTTGTCAGAAATGAAGACGATGCCAGGGATCTTACACAGGAAGTTTTTGTCAAGGTTTACAAAAATATTAATAAGTTTAATGGCAGAAGTAAATTTTTTACCTGGCTTTACCGGATTGCGGTCAATACATGTATTTCATTTAAGCGAACCACATGCGCAACCGAAGAGCTTGACGTTTCACTATACAAACCCCAAGAAAGGAATCCAGTTTTGAAGAAAGCACTTGATGATGCGCTGGAAAAGCTGCCGCCGAGACAGAGGATGGTTTTTATCCTACGACATTACGAAGGTTATACATTCGATGAAATTGGTGGAATAATGGGTATATCATCAGGTGCTGCCAAGGCAAATCACTTCCAGGCGATTAAGAAATTAAGAATCTTATTAAAGGATTGGATATGAAAAACTGTAAAAAACAGGACTGGATAATTGCCTATATTGAGGATTTGATGCCTAAAGAGCAGCGAATTTTGTTTGAACAACATCTCAAAGAATGTGCACTCTGTCAGAGAGAATTATTTGAATACCAAAAGATTTATAACGTGCTGAAAAAAGATGAAATAATTTTACCCGAACCAGAATTTTTCGAGAAACTAAAAGAAAAAATACGTAAAGAAGAGATTACCATAAAAAGATCGAGCAGAAAACTGCTTGGCGTTCTTGCTCCAGTCATGGGTGTGCTAATTTTTATAGTCTTGCTCCATCTGAAAAAAGAAAGTTATGTTGAGTTCTCTATTTCTGTATCACCACTGGTGCTCGATGAAAATTTAAGCAGCCTATTACTCGATGAGATTGTTGATGATAAGTTACTCGGTCAGTTTAAAATACTTGACGAGTATATTAACGACGAATCGACGCAGGCTATAATGGAGATGACATCTGATGAAAAAGCTGAATTTATAAAAATTTTATACAATAAATTCGGCATAGAATATCTTCAATTAAGGGGGTGATATGAGAAGATTTTTAATTTGTGTTTTTCCTTTTCTAATACTTTTTGCCCAGGCTGGTTCTGAGGATAAAGATCCCAGGGAGATAATTGAAAAGGTGAGGATCTATAAGTTGACTGAAGAGCTTGACCTGACTGAAGAGCAGATGGCGAAATTATTTCCGAAGCTCAAGGATATGAGAAAGTTTGAATCTGAGTTTCATAGGCAGAGGCTGGAGTTGATTCATGAACTGAAAAATTTGCTGGAGAAAAAAGTTAATGATCAGGAGATCGTTAAGGTTTTGGATAAATTCCAGGAATTACAACGAAAGCGATATGAAGCACACCTGAAAGAAATTGAAAGTATAAAACAGATATTGACTCCAGTCCAGCAGGCAAGATTCATAATCTTTCAGGAAGAATTTGAAAGGGAAATAAGGGATTTGATAAGAGAAGTGAGGAAACGTCGTCATCAACCACCGGAGAAATAACGATAGCCTAAAAGATTGATTTGAAAAGGATTTGCAGGTCGGTGAGAACGGTTCTATTTTTTAAATAATAAAGATTGTAATAATCTTTTTCCTGAGGTGTAAGTCTTTTATTTTTCTCCCGCAGTTTTAATTGAACAATGCCGGTCACCCCGGGTTTGAAAAACGGTCTTTCTTTTTCTTTGCCTGCTTCAATTATTTCCGCACCAACGATGCTCAGGGTTCCTGTTAATACCGAAAAGAACAAAGGTAAATTTTTAAAGGCAGGGCTACCACCTTCAAAAATGTAGATTGTAGCTGTACCACCTTTTTCTTTGTATATTTCTTTCCTTTTTAATCTTCCACCAAGGATGAAGTTTATAAGGAATATGGGAGAGGAGAGGATGATAATAAAAAGTGACATGAAAATATCAAAGACTCTCTTTACTGCCATATCGACAGGGTCATAAGAACTGATAAAATCTAATAATGGCACAGAGTCAATTTCGTCTACCGAAGACTTGGCAATGATATATTCAAGTTCATGAGGGACGATGCGAAAGTTTACACCAGTTCCACCTGCATAGGATATGGTCTCAAGAATCTGTTTGTTGCTCAATCTGTCACTGGAAAATATTACATCGTCAATCTTCTGAATTTTTATGACTTCCCGAATATTTTCTATTGTAGAAAGCACTTCAGTTCCGTCAATCTCTTTACCGACATTTCTTTCATCAAAATCAACAAAACCACAGATTTCATAAGGTATATCAGGCCGTGCCCTCAGTTTTTTCAGGATGCGGATTCCTTCTTTACCAGCACCGACAATAATTGTGCGTCTCAAGCGGGACAGGGGGTGTTTGATTGGGTGTGGACCTATCCAGCGATAGAATAACCGCCATGCACTGAGGATGAAGATAATCATGACAAAGGCAATAAGAATTACAACCCTCGAATAGGCAAATTGCTTGAAAAAATAGGTGAAGGTTGAATTCAATAAAAAACCTACGAGGGCACCTGCGAATAAGGGTTTGAGATGGTATTTTCCCCTCGTATGGTAGGCACCTGCTAAGTATATGCTCAATAGCCAGATAAACGTATAAACAGGAAATATGATACGAAATCGGAAAAGAGGATAATGGGGCAGCCAGAATTTAATTGCGAGAAAAATACTCAATATTATTAATAAGAAATCGAGCAGAGGTGATGTAATAGTCTTAAAAAAAGAAATCAAATAAGCAATATATGCCCGGAGATATATACCCAGTTTCAGTATAATTTTCACAAGAATGGAATAGTGGTCTTTGAAGTGTTTATCGATAAATATCAGCATCGATGAGTAAAAATTTGTAATATAAGAAAATTCACCTTTTCTGGTGCTTTCACCTTTATAATGGATTGCCTTTGTACGTGGTGTATAATATATTTTTCCACCGGCTTTTTTGATGCGATAGCAGAGGTCAATATCCTCACCGTACATAAAATAATCTTCATCAAAATATCCCACTTTTTTTAACATTTCGGCACGAACCATCATGAGTGAACCTGAGAGCACATCCACTTCACATTCAACATCTGGAGAGATATATGTCATGTTATATTTACCAAATATCTTACTTTTAGGAAATATTCTACTCAAGCCCACAATCTTGGTAAATGCAACCCAGGGCGTGGGTATGCTTCTTCGGCTTGCAATCTGAAAGGAGCCATCAGGATTTATCAACTTACAGCCTATGGCACTTATTCCGGGGTTTTCATCGAGTATGTTTTTCAAAGTCAAAAGCGTATCTTCTTGAATTAGTGTATCAGGGTTTATAATCAGAACATACCGGCCTCGCGCAATCTTTAGTGCTTGATTGTTTGCCCGTGCAAATCCTAAATTCTTTGAATTTTCAATAAGTAAAACGTTGGGAAACTTCTTTTTTATCATTGCCTGACTTCCATCAACCGAGGCATTATCTACAACGAAGATTTCAATATTTAGATTGTGTTTTGCTTTTTCAATTGCCATAAGGCATTGTTCGAGAAAATGTTTAACGTTATAATTGACGATGACGATAGAAATCTCAGGTTCCATTTTGTTTCAATTATAAAGATTGAATAGCAATTGTCAAGAAAAAGAGAGTAATTTTTTATGGATATTCAATTTCATCAATTTTCAGTAATCAATACCTATCTTCAATTCAGTTTTTAATTCTGGTTTCAGTGGTGATTTCTGATGCCAGGTTTTATTATTTCCGGCAAAAGGTTCCTCGTACTTGTCTTTTCCAGCACAATCAATGAATATGCCGATGGTTTTCATAAAATCCCTTAAACTTCCACGGCTCGCGGTACTGGAATTTCCAAGAGTGACGCCACCATGGGTTAGATATTGATCATTACCGGTTAAATCAATAAAAAGTCCCATGCCATTTGCATTCCCTGCACCAAGACTCAGATTTGGTGCATTATAGATGTCGTTGCCTTCATGTTCGACTAAAACTCCAAGTGTAAAATCATGGCCTGCTCCCTGTGCCATATTTTTTGTGGCAGTGTATTTATCATTCCCAGTTGAATCAAGCAAGGCACCTACGGCAGAATGTGCACCTGCACCCTGGACATACCATACGCCATTATATTCGTCATCACCTGAAAAATCAACTAAAAATCCAGAGCCGAACCAGTATCCACATCCCTGACCGAAGACCCCACATGAGTATTTATCATTCCCTTTTCCAT
>JAOAFX010000007.1 GCA_026416055.1 Caldifarciminota bacterium | reverse complement strand
ACCACACTGGGGACAGTTTTTGTCCATTGTTTGTCGAATGCTTTTTTTTAAGTTTTCTGCATCAGCGTTAGCCTGATTTATTACTGCTGCGAATGGTTCATAGAATTCTCTTACAACTTCATGCCATTTTTTCTTTCCGGCTTCAACAAGGTCAAGTTCTTCTTCCATGCGTGCAGTAAATGGGATTTCAAATATGGAATTGAATCTTGGTATGATGATATTATATACTTCCCGACCGAGGTCGGTGGGTATTAGTTTACCATTCTCCTTGATAACATATCGGCGGTCAAACAGGGTCTGGATGATATGCGCAAATGTAGAGGGTCTTCCAATACCATTCTCTTCTAATTTCTTAATGAGCGTGGCTTCCGTAAATCTGGGAAGAGGTGTTGTCTGTTTTTCTTCAATCTTTATTTCTTTAAGGACTACAGTTTCCCCCGCTTTCAGTTTTGGTACAAATCCCTTTTGAGTGGTCTCTCCTGTGAGTAATTGATAACCGAGGAATAAAGGTTTTATTTCTTCGGCTTTGAATTCCAGCCCCATATACTCAAGATAAACCTCTTTCACTTCATAACGTGCATTTGCCATCTGCGAAGCAACGAATCGTTCAAATATAAGTTTATATAACTTGTACTGGTCTGGAGTAAGATGGTGAATTATTTCATCCGGTTCTATATTTATCCGGGTCGGTCTTATCGCTTCATGGCCGGACTGGGCTGTCTTACGGTCTTTAAATTTCCTCGGCTCCCGGGGCAAATATTCACTTCCAAATTTTCCGTCTATATATTCCCGAACCGCTTCCAGAGCCTTTTCGTTGACACGGGTAGAATCAGTCCTCATATAGGTAATTAAACCAAATGTGCCCTGGGGCAGGCGGACTCCTTCGTAAAGACTCTGGGCAATTTGCATAGTTTTCTTCGGCGTAATATTAAACTGGCGTGAAGCTTCCTGCTGGAGTGTTGAAGTGATGAAGGGTGGTGGAGGAACTTTTTCGGGAGTGGTAATTTTATGGGCAGTGACATTGAATCTTACACCGGGCTGCAGGATATTTTTATATTTGTTGAGTTCCTCTTCAGAGAGGATTTTTCTTATAGAACCGTCTATTTTGAATAACGAGGCCTCGAATTCTTCATTTCTTGCAGTGGTGAAGATACCAACTATATTCCAGTAAGAGGTAGGTTGAAATGATTCGATCTCTTTTTCTCTTTCGCAGACAAGTCTAAGGGCAACACTCTGAACCCTTCCTGCAGAAAGTCCAGATTTTATGACTTTCCATAGAAAAGGGCTTGTAAAATAACCAACGATCCGGTCAAGGACCCGTCTCGCTTTATGGGCATCTACAAGGTTCTGGTCTATTGAAACTGGATTCTGTAGCGCTTTTTTCACATATTCAGGTGTGATTTCATGAAAGAGTACCCTTTTTATTATCGGCATGTTTGAATTTAATTCTTCAGCAATATGCTGGGCAATTGCTTCACCTTCCCGGTCAGGGTCTGAAGCAATGTATATTCTTGTTGAATTCCTGCAGACCCTTTTAATCTCGTTTATAATCTTTGCTTTTCCCTTGATCTTGATATATCTTGGTTCAAAGTTATTGTTTAAATCTATTCCCAGATCAGATTTGGGCAGATCTTTAATATGTCCCTTTGAAGAGACGACAGTGTATTCCTTACCCAGTAGTGATTTTATAGTCCTACCTTTGGTAGGCGATTCAACGATAATGACTTTTTTACCTTTGTTCACGCTTGATTATAACTATTTATCACCCTGTGTCAATAGCTTATTTCAGGTGTAGGATTGTTTTTTTAAAATGGAAATTATTCTACTACCCTAATCTTACCATTAATTTGAATCCTTCACCGGTAAAAGAGACTCATTTACATAAATCTCTCAAACCTTTCTTTCTTAGCGCGGCAAATCGGGCAGACTTCCGGGGGTGATTCGCGGGCACAGAGATACCCGCAGACTTTACAACGCCAGACTGGATAGGGGAGAGGACCGGAAAATTTTTTCGCAGCAATCTTCGCCTTTTTTCTTTCTCCTTCAGGTGGTCTCCTTTCAGGTATGGATTGAATTTGGATTTGGCCTTTTAAAACCTTTTCGGAGACATAAAGCCCGCAATAACAGGCACCATATTCAAGAATATCCGCATCCCGATAATCGCAGGGGCAGATTATGTCTAAATCATCTTCTTTGTTGCCCGAAGCAAGTCTGCAGGGACAGGCAGGATAACCATAACGTTTTTCATTTACAATTAAAGACTCCACAAGTTGTTTTGTAAAACTTACATCGGGATTGAGATGATAACCACCTGCCTCAGCCTCTATTTTCAGTTTCTCATATAGTTTTTGGATTTTCTCTTCAGTTATGTCAAGATCATTCAACATTTATTTAAAAATCTTCTTTATTTGCTTTATAACAAATCCTGCATCATTCCGGGCCTTTGTTGCATCTTCTTCTGTAAATTTTCTTTCAAAATAAAAAGAAGGCTCTCGTGCTTCTGATAACCACAAAGAAACTTCTCTTATTCGATCACAGATTTCATCCTTTATTCCTGTGCATTTCTCTTTTGCTTTCATTGCGAAAATATCACCTACATCATGAATTTTGGGGTATTCAATGCCCAAGACCTTCAATGCACCTTTAAGGGCAAGTTCAACTGCTTCCTGAGCCGGCCGGATAACAAGGTTATAATCTCTATCTTTAAGGGCATTTTCAACATCCCTTTCAAAAATTCTTTCTGCTTGTTTTATGAGTTCCTGTCCTTCTTCTTTGTTTGTCATAGTTCAAATACTTCACCAATTTTAAGGTCTGGCTTCAAATCCCAATACCATCTGCCATCTTTTAATAAAATTTTTTTTGAACCGAGTTCTTTTAGTCTACTCTTTAACTCTTTAAATTTTTTTCTGATAAATTCCCCTCGGTCATAGAGTATTATGCCATCTTCAATCATATCTAAATATATTTTACGATTTTTTGAAGCCTCATCAGAGGAGAGGATGAGATAGGAGAAGTGAGGATGCATATCATTATGAGAAAATTTCTTGTATATTTGATCTTTTTCAAGATTCTTTTGTGCTTTCAATAGGGGTTGAAGAGTTTGATAATAATTTTCTTTTCCTTCTTTTAAAACAACCAGCAGATCAATATCGCTATGCAAAGTTGCACTGTTCCTTGCCACTGAACCATAAAGGACAACAGAAATTAAGGAATCGCCCAATTCCTTTTTCAAAATTGAGATATAAATGTCGAGAAGTTTTTTATAGTAATTATAGCCAATCTTCATAATCAAATTATATAGAAATTCTTTATTTCGTCAATAAGATTAAAAGTTTACTATTTGCCAGAATATACATAAAGCAGGTCACTCAGTAGAAACTGGGTGTTACTTCAATAATTCACTTATTTCTTTTTCTTTAAATCCCACAATACATTTTTCATCGTTAATCACAAGCGTAGGAAATGAACAGGCTGGATTCCATTTCTCAACCTCTTTTTTTATTCGCTCTTTTTCTTCTCCTTCAAGCAAATCAACATCAATATAGGAATATTCAACACCCAGTTCATTGAGTAGATTCTTGGTCTTTCTGCACCAGATACAGGTGCTCAAGGCATAAAGCATTATTTTGCCTTTATTCTTACCCGAGACTTTCTTTATGTTTTCGCTCATTTGACCTCCTTACCGAAATAAATTCAAATCCGCTAAACGGATAGGCGGACCAAATCTCAAACAATAATCATGTTCCGAATACCAGACATTGTGGTTTTTCGTTTTTGGGCGTGGCAGCCAGTATCGTTTGATGTTATTGGCCACGTGTTTTCCTACCTGTAACCATGCCCTTTTGCCATACCGGCAGCAATGCCCAATAACCATTACCTATTCCTTTTCTTCTTCTATTTCCTTCAAATACTTTTCCGGATTCTCTTCAAATGCCTTTTTACAACCCGGGGCACAGAAGTAATACTTCCTGCCCTTGTATTCAGTTGTCCATTTTGCGGTCTTTTCTGAGACCAGCATCTTGCAAACTGGGTCTGTTGCCATTATTACCTCCTTTTGCTTTACAAAACATGCTTATTAACACAGATAAGATTGCTGATTTCCACGGATACCAGCATCCATAATCTATTGTATTTTAAATTTTCAGGCATTTAGGTTTTTTGGTTTATATCTTTTCAACATCAATGATAGAGTTATTACTGTTACTGAGCTCATTGCCATTGCTAAACCTGCAAATTCAGGTTTAAAGGTGATTTTAAAGAATGGATATAGAACACCTGCTGCAACCGGGATGAGTATTAGATTATAGAAAAAAGCCCAGAATAAATTCTGCTTTATCCGTGCCATTACCTTTCTTGCCAGTTGAATTGTTGCTACAACATCAGTGATTTTATTTTTGATTAAGACAATATCGCCACTTTCTATCGCAATATCTGTTCCACTGCCAATTGCAATTCCTAGATCTGCCTGTGCCAGTGCTGGCGCATCATTTATTCCATCACCAACAAATACCACAAACTCGCCCTCTTTTTGTAATTTTTTTATTATTTCTGATTTATCCTGCGGCAGTATCTCTGCCACGAATTCTTTAATACCAATCTCTTCAGCAATCGCCCGCGCTGTTTGCTGATTGTCGCCTGTTATCATCAAAGGCTTTAGATTCATCTTTTTTAAATCTTCTATTGCATCTTTGACTTCGTTTTTTGGCACATCAGAGATTGCGATGATGCCGATACATTTTTGATTATCACCGACAAAAACCAGGGTCCTGCCCTTTTTCTCAAGTTCTTCAGCCTTATTTTCAATATCTTCAGGTATGACTAAACCATTCTCTTTTATAAAACTTTTACTGCCGATTGTGATCGTTCTTTTTTCAACCACTCCTCTCATCCCTTTGCCTTCTATTGCCTCAACATTTTCTGGTTCAATCAATTCTATTTTCATTTCTTTAGCCTTGCGGACAATTGCTTCAGCAAGGGGGTGTAGGGAATTTTTTTCCACTGATGCAGCAATCTTTAAGATTTTTGTTCTGTCGTTGTTCTCGCCGGCCTCAATAATATCGACTACTTCAGGTCTTCCTGATGTCAGAGTTCCGGTCTTATCGAATACCACGGTGGTAATTCGTTCTGCAATTTCCAGTGCCTCGCCACTTTTTATTAGAATTCCCAGTTCTGCACCCCTGCCAATACCAACCGTGACTGCAGTCGGAGTAGCAAGACCGAGTGCACAGGGACAGGCAACGACAAGAATAGAAATCAATATGCTCAAGGAAAAATGTAAACCTGCGTCAAAAACAAAGTACCATAAAACAAAAGCAATTATTGCTATGCCAAGTACCGCAGGTATAAAATAACTTACAACTTTATCTGCAATCTTCTGAACCGGTGGTTTTGAACCCTGGGCTTCTTCAACAAGTCTTATTATCTGTGCTAAAAGAGTTTCTTTACCGACCTTTGTCGCCTTGAATTTTATAATTCCATTTTTATTGATTGTGCCACCGATTACCATATCACCTTTTTTCTTTAATAATGGTATTGGTTCACCAGTAATCATGGATTCATCCACCAGACACTCTCCCTCAATTATTTCTCCATCAGTGGCAATCCGTTCACCGGGTCTTGCAAGTATCATATCACCTATCTGGACCTCTTCAATTGGAATTTCAATCTCTATTTCATTGCGTATGACGATTGCTGTCTTTGGTCTTAATCCCAGCAATTTTTTTATCGCCTCCGAAGTTCTTGCCTTTGCTTTTGCTTCAAGATACCTGCCTAATGTCAAAAATGTTGCAAGCAATACCGCAGTCTCATAGAACATGAATTCTTTACTCAGAATGAAATTAAAGGTGCCCATCACACTTGCAATGTATGAGACTCCAATTCCCATTGAATACATAACATCCATGTTTAGAACTTTATTCTTTATTGCCTGGAATCCTGCTTTGAAGATGGGCGCACTTATATAAATGAAGACGGGTGTAGAGATTATAAATAAAAGATAATGTAAGGGAAATTCGAGATGGTGCACCGGAATATACATTAATGCCATTAAAGGTATCCCGACGATAAAGCCGATTACAAGCCGGCGTCTTTTAGCGGCTAATTCTCTTTCTATAATTTTCTTTTCTTTTTCTATATCAACTTCTTCAGAAATACCGAGAAACTGATAACCTGAATTTTCTATTGCTCTTTTAATCTGGTTGATATCAAGTAGTGAAGGGTCATAGGTAACTGTTGCTTTTTCCGTGGCAAGATTTACAACAACGTCAATCGTGCCATCAAGATTCTTTAATGATTTTTCTACTGTGCTAACACACATCGCACAATGCATACCGCCAATTTTGATTATTTTCTTTTCTGGCATTGCTTTTTATGCAACAAATTTTAAGCAAGGCTGAAGCCTTGCCCTACAATTTTTAATTTTCTCGTTGAGGCGCCAATCTTTTGATGGACTAATTAAAGTTTCGCCCGACTGAAGTCGCGTGCTACTATTCATATTTTTCGAATGTAAAATTTTAATATACTTCCTTCCTTTTCAATCTTTAACAATTCATTTCCGGTCTTTCTGCAGAATGCCTTTATGTCTTCTTCTGCTGCCGGGTCATCGGCGAGTAATTCCAATATTTCACCAGGCTTCAATTTATCAAGCGCTTGCCTGGTTTGAAATAAGGGTTGTGGACAAAATAGACCTACACAATCGACACTTAATGCTGGATTGGTATCCATTTTTTATTTAAAAATAGCGTCCAAATTCATCTGGACGAAAAGACTTCCGTCCATTTGAAAATGGACGCTACAATCAGTCTCTAAATTTCTTCAAGCAGCGTTGAGAATGTATCGTGATGTTCTTCTTCGTCTGTGAGAATATCTTCAAAAAGTTTACGCGTTACCTCATCACCTTCTTTGCGTGCCTTTTCAATTATTTCTTTGTACAATTTTATTGCGCCCTCTTCATCTTTTTTATCCTGCTCAATCATTTCCTTAAGTGTTTCGCCCACATTGATTGGTTCAGGTTTGGTCGTCGGTTTCCCACCAAGATAATTCAATCTTTCGGCAATTGCTTCAGCATGTTTCATTTCCGTGATAGCAATCTTTTTGAGTTCGTCTTTAACTGCGAATCCTTTTACACCCACCCATTGAACATGCTGCCACATATACTGGATGGTAACCTGTAGTTCACGGGCGATTGCCCGATTCATCAAATCAAGTAATTCTTTTGATGCCATAAAATCTCCTTTCTATTTTTTAGTTATTTTTTTCTTTGTGGGAACCATTTCAGTACCACAGCAGATAATCGGATGTGCCTCAGCACAGCCACAAACATTATCTACTGTAACTGTAAGGCCACAAACCTTACATACATACTTTGTACCTTTTTTTATTTCGGTCTTTTTAGTTTTTTTCATGACTACCCCCTTGATTATTATAAACTAAAAATTTTTTCAGCAAATATCGCTTCAGGTAGCGAACCTTCAAACTGGACGGTTTCATTGATAATGGTTTTCGGAACAGCAAATACATTGTATTTTTGAGCTAAATGTGGAAATTCCTGGGAGTTGATTGTTTCGGCAGTTATGAGTTTATTTTCCATAGCAAATTTGAAGGCAGTTATGGCAGCCTGGGGACAATACGGACAGGTAAGGGTTACAAAGACCCGGATATGGATTGGTCTGGTAATTGTCTTCAATTTTTCTTTTATCTGGGCATTCAGTCCAGTGTCACGTTGAGAAACGAAAGTGATAGTCTCAATCAGTGTTGAAAACTCATAGCCCGCAGGTATTCCAAAGAATCTGATACCATAATCATCATCACCTTCTATAACAGTCGCTGGTATCTTATCAATCCTGTATTTTTCGACTTTCTCTTTATCCTTCAGGAAATCAAATATTTCGATACTTATCTTTTCGTTAAGACCAGCGAGTTCTTCCATTAAGAGTCTATTATCTTTACAGTTTTCACATTCCAGTGTTGGCATTATAATTGGTGACTCCTGTGTGAAGACGACAAGCTTGACAGGATTTGTTAGTTTTTCAAAAATTTTTTTGACTTCAATTTTTACATTATCTTCAAGCATACTCATTTCTTAATCCTTTCATTTAGTTTACCACAGTGTGGACATTTTTCAAACTTTGTGTTGAAAAGTTTTTTACATTCAGGGCAGATTATCAACTCAACATTACAGAAAGTACAGAAGAGAGGCTCAAAGCATTTTAAAAGCAGTTCGCTTTCACAGAAAGGGCATTTACACCTTTCCTGCATCTTTCTGCTCCTTTTTTTTCAGATAATCTTCAATTGCTTTATGGAGTGCATCTGCACCAAGATTGGAGCAGTGCATTTTATTGGGTGGTAAACCACCAAGTTCCTGGGCAACGAGTTCATTAGTTATCTTAAGTGCTTCTTCAATAGTTTTGCCTTTCGCCATTTCACTGACCATAGAGGACACTGCTATTGCTGCACCACAGCCAAAAGTTTTGAATTTTATATCAACAATCCGGTTATCCTGAACTTTAATGTAGAAAGTCATCATATCACCGCAAACAGGGTTACCAACCTCACCAATGCCATCAGCATCAGGGATTTCTCCCACATTCCTTGGCTGATGCCAATGATCCATTCCTTTTTCTGAATAAAAAGGCATATACCTCCTCTTGTTAGTATAATGGAGTGAAATGGGCATCTGCCCAGTATTCTTCTTTCAGTATGTTCATTTGTTTGGTGATCGCCTCAAGATGTTTTTCTTCCCATTTCTGCAGTTGTTCAAATAGCTGTTTTGCTGCAGGATCATCAGATTCCTCTTTCATCTTTCGGTAAAAATCTATAGAGTTTGACTCTAAAAGTGCAGCAATACTCAATGCCGACATTTCAAAATGGCGTTCTTTTATACGTGTTTTAATCTCATCCGTAAAAATTGGGCTTTCACCTACAAAACTCGATGGAGTACCAAGTTCAATATTGGATAACCAGTGATTATCTTGCAAAAGGTGTTCATATTGCTTTTTCAATTCATTAAAATGTTTTACTTCGTCTTCAGCCAGAGTTTTAAAAACTTGTTTGCCCTTGCTATCCTCAGTTTTTTCTGCAGCAATACGGTAAAACTCAATTCCGTTTAATTCAGTTTGCATTGCTATTTTCAAACCTTCTAAGGCTTTTTTTACTTCCATGTTATCTCCTTTTTCATCCCCTTTCACCTTCCATTGAAAATTCTCTAATGCCAAACCAGAAACCGGTCCGTTCAATATGGTCAATCTCTGCTTGTATCAAATCATAATGGGATTCTTCCATCTCTATTATTCTGTTAAATATTTTTATTGCCTCTGGGTCATTTATGTACTTCTTACTTTCAGTGTAGAATTCTATTGATTTTTTTTCCAATTCAAGTGCAGTTTTTAATGCGGAAAGTTCATCCATCCCTTCTTCACCCTTGGTCTTGTCAGTTTCTCTAATTTTTGGTGCAATTCTTTCTATTATTGATTCGGGGATAGTTTCACACACCCATGGTCGATTACATAAAATTGCATCGAGTTGTTTTTCAAAAATTTCACCATGGAGATATTCATCTTTAGCAAGCCGTAGAAACATATTCTTTCCCATCAAATCGTTGGTCTTTATGGCGAAGTCTATATATTTTATCAATCCGTTCTTTTCTATGTTTATTGCAGTTTTCAATATTTCTACTACTTTCTCCATCACAACTCCTTTTATTAATCTTACATAATTTAGACAAAAAGTCAATAAAAATGTTTACATCCATGTTTACATTCAACTATAACTTACTTGCCTTTTTAAAAGATGCTTCGTTCCTTGACTTTTTTATGAATTTATGTATAATGTTTTATGAAAAGAACATACCAACCGAGCCGAAGAAAAAGAAAAAAAACTCATGGTTTTCGGGCGCGCATGAAAACGAAGGCAGGAAGAAAGGTATTGAGCCGGCGAAGAAAGAAGGGACGGAAACGGCTGGTAGTTTAGAATAGAAAATTGCGGAACGACTGGAGAAACTTTGGTATCGGTAAGCGTTTCCGGTTGCGAAATAAAAAAGAAATAGATGAGCTATTTCTAACCGGAAGAAGATTTAATTTTAATGATTTAACTATAATTTACAAACCCAGCACTCTGCCTAAGGTTGGCTTCTTCGCCTCCGGGAAAATTAAAGGGGCAGTTAAACGGAACCGGGTAAAGAGGCTATTAAGGGAGGCTTATCGGATGAATAAGGAGATATTTATAGGGTTTAAGGTCATCTTTCATGCAAAAGATTTGCTTGATGCAAAAGAGATTTTAGAGGCGTTTGATGCCTTCAGAAAGGAGCGGAAGGTATTATGAAACTACGGTTGAGCATCAAGCGAATCCCTATCTCGATTATAAAATTCTATCAGAATCCCCTCGGTAATTTTTTGCCCGATACCTGCCGTTTTACCCCTTCCTGTTCACAATATGCGATTGAAGCAATCGACCGATTTGGTTTAATAAAAGGCTGTTTGCTCAGCATATACCGCATAATCCGTTGTAATCCTTTCTGCCATGGCGGATATGACCCAGTGGTTTTTTCTGAAAAGGAGAAACAGGATGGATGATAGCCAGAGAAGAACCATTATTGCTTTTTTGCTGATAATTGCAATCCTGTTTATCTGGAGTCTTATTTCGTATCCATCAGGTTCAGGCACTAAAAAAGAAGATAGGGTCGCCGATACTGTGAAGGTTGCAGTGTCCAGTGAAGAAGGATTAATTCCTGAGGGTGATACCATTGTAATTGAAAGGAATGCTTACCGGGCCGTTTTCTCCACCGCAGGTGGGGGGATAAAAAGATTTTATTTGAAAAATTACGATGCCGAGTTGATTCCTGAAGGCGGGGCTTTATTCATCACAAAAATTGCCGATTCTATTTTATCGTGTAAACATTATACTGAAAAAGATTCTCTTGTGTTCTTTGCCGAAATAAAGGGGAAAAAATATGAGAAAATCTATCATTTCAATGAAGATGGCTTTGTAATTAAAGTCAATTTCCCCGATACCATAGCCCATATTCTCAGCCTGAAATCTGGTTTGAGGATAACAGAAGAGAAAAATCAGGGAGATGATTTAAGATATTTTAATGTGTATATTCAGAGTGTAAAATTCAACAGCATCATTAAAGATATTAAAGATAAATTTTCATTCAAAGATGAATGGCAGTGGATTGCCTTGAGAACCAAGTATTTTGTAATGATAATAAACAATCTTGAAGACTGCGGTACTGCAGAATTTTACAGGCTTTCAAAATCGAGCGATGAGTGTAATACTGCATTTATAAATTGTGCAGCAGGTGGAAATACAAACCGGTATGGGATTGAAATTTTAAATCAATGTCCTTTCAAAATCTCCGTGTTAGTGCTACCTGTTAAATTTACAGTCCTTGCCAGATATCGTCAAAATTATGAACAGATAGAGAGCGGTGGTATCTGGGGACCGATTGCTAGGATAATTATATTTATCCTGAATACTTTTTATTCATTCATGAAAAATTATGGACTCGCAATAATACTATTTGCATTACTTTTTAAAATAATTTTCTTCCCGCTCTCTCGCCAGATGATAATCTCCCAGCGCCAGATGCAGCTCCTTCAGCCAGAATTGAAAAAAATACAGGAGAAGTACAAAAATGATCCCCAAACATTGAATCGTGAAATGTTGCACCTTTACAGAGTCTATAGAATCAATCCATTCTCAGGATGTCTGCCCTTGCTCATTCAGTTGCCAATCTTTTTTGCCCTTTATCAGGTTTTTACCACTGCTATTGAGTTCCGGCGTGCTCCTTTCGTACTCTGGATTACCGATTTATCTTTCAAAGATCCGTATTATGTCCTGCCGATAGCGATGGGGATTTTAATGCTTATTCAATCATTAATGACACCGATTGATCCGAGGCAACGATTTATGGTAATTATGATGCCTTTAATCATGATATTTGTCTTTCTTAATTTTCCATCAGGATTGCAGCTTTACTGGTTTATCTATAACATTCTTTCAATTGTGGAAAATTTGTTAATAAAGAAAAAGATTCTGCACTGATGATTTTTGTTAACCGTCGGTTAAACCGATGGTAGTTGGTTTAAAAGAAACAGGAGGCATAAATGAAAATGATTGAGGCTACGGGAAAAGACCTGAATGATGCGCTCGCTCAGGGAATAAAAACATTAGGGGTTAACCTCGATGAGGTAACCTATGAAATTCTTTCTCAGAATGAAACAGAAACCAAGGTCAGAATATCAATAAAAGAGCCTCGTCAGTATTTACAAATCCTTACTACCTTTGTTTTAACCAGTATGGGTTTTAAGGTCAATGTCTCGGTGAACAAAGATGAACAGGGATATACTGTTAATATTAGGACAAGGCAAGGTGATACGCTGCTTATTGGACAAAACGGCGAAAATTTATGGGCTTTGCAGTACATTATATCAAGGCTTGCGAAACGCTTTTATTCTAACATAAAACTACTCGTTGATGTGAATGGTTACCGGCAACGCAGGACAAATCTATTGCGAAAAAAAGCTGAAGCTATTGCCCGAATTGTTCTTCAGACAGGGCGAGAAATGGCCCTTGATCCACTCACGCCACGCGAAGAAAAGATCGTCGCTAATAAAATTAATGAATTAAAAGGTGTTAAACTTTATACAATAGGGCGTGGTAGTACCCGTACCGTGATAATTGCACCAGAGACCGAAGACCAGGAAGAAAGGAGAGAGTAGAAAATGTGAATGATACTATAGTTGCATGTGCCACACCAACTGGTTATTCAAGCATTGCAGTAATCCGGGTGAGCGGGGCTGATGCAATCAACATTTTTAAAAAGATATTTGTTTCTTCCAGGGACATATCAGTCTTTCAATCAGGCCATGTTTACCACGGAAAAATCATTGATCCTAAAGCAGGAGAAACAATTGATTATGTTTTAGCAGCAGTATTTTTTGCACCCAATTCTTACACCGGTGAGAATGTTGTTGAGATCTCGTGCCATGGTAATCCATTGATTGTTAATAAAATAATCAATACGATAATAGAATTCGGCGCCCGGCTTGCACAGCCCGGCGAATTCACCAAGCGTGCTTTTCTTAATGAAAAAATTGACCTGATGCAGGCAGAAGCAGTACTTGACATAATTTACGCCCGATGTGATATGGCACGAAAGGTTGCCATCTACCATCTTGAAGGGAAACTTTCCCAATATCTTGAAGAGATAAGAAACAAAATTGTAGAACTTTTAACAAAAATAGAGGTCAGCATAGATTTTCCCGATGAAGAGGATGGAATTATTGATTTAAGGGAAGTTTTTTTAGAAATCGATAAAATGCATAGGGAAATCAGCGAGATACTGACAAATGCAGAACAGGGAGTAAAGATAAATCATGGATATTGCGTTGTGATTGCAGGACGACCTAATGTCGGTAAGTCAACACTCTTTAATCGCCTTTTGGGTTATGAACGGGCAATCGTCCATGAGACACCAGGGACTACGAGAGATTTTATTGAGGAGAAAATAGAACTTGAAGGAATCTTAATCAGATTGGTGGACACAGCAGGAATTTTTTCTTCGGGTGATGGTCCAGATAGAATTGCCAGCCAGAGAAGTCAGGAACTTCTACGCAGTGCCGACTTGATACTTCTAATTTTTGATGGTTCTGAGCCACTGAATTCGCAGGATACTTATCTTTTCGATTTGACAAAAGACTTAAACAAGATATTTGTAATTAATAAAATTGACCTGAATCTGGTTTTGAAAGAAAGTGAAATATTATCTGACGCGATAAAAATATCAGCAAAAAGTGGTGAAAATATTGAGCTCTTAAAAAAGGTAATTAGAAAAAATCTCCTTCCTGACACACTCCGTGAAGATACACTCATCCTCAGACAGCGGCAAATCATAGCACTCAAAAAATTAATCCAGTGTCTTTCTGATATTAAAGAAAGTATGGGAGTGGAGATAATCGCATTTGAATTACACAATGCCTTAGAAATAATTGGTGAATTGACTGGCAAAGTATTGCGGGAAGAGATATTGAATCGTATATTTGAAGAATTCTGTATTGGAAAATAAGTTATCTTCGAATTAATGCAACTCCAGGTTCAAAACAGATATTCCAGAGGATATCCACCTCTCTATAATCAAGTTCAGAAATTCTGAATATTAGGATTTCATAAATCTGTTTTGCTTCTTTTAATTCATTAAAAGGGTCTTTGTAGTAAACAGGTGCATCAATAAACTCATAAGACTTTTTTAATTCTGCGTATTTTCTTAATTGCATTAATTCTTTTTCGACATGTGCAAAAATCGAGGAATGCAAGAACAAAATCTCTTTTTCTGTTTTAATTAAATTGTTTTCTCTTTTTATTATCGTTCTTTTATTTAATCCAAACTTATCAATATTTCTAATATTTATCGGAATTTGATTTTCAGATAAAATTATATTGCCTGAAATATTGAGGAGAAAATTGGGGGGGACAGATGTGATTATATAATTGATACCATAATCTTGACAAATTTTTTCAACATCATAAGCAAGCAGAACGGGAATGCGGGACCTGTAAGTGATTGTGTCCCGTGCCAGAAATAGATTCACGGCAGCAACCAGCAGAATCAGAAGGATACGAATTTTTTTGAAATGAGCAACAAAACCACCAGAGTATATTGAAATCAAAGGTATCAATGGGTAAGCAAGACGAAAATAGGGATGGTAAAAACCCAGAACTGTGAAAAACGATACAATGGTGATAAGTATGAAATAATCGCTTCTTTCTTTAATACGGTAAAAAAGCGCGGTGATGAAAATTATCGGTGCAAAACGAACTAAATAATACAAGAATTTCAAATGATTAACTCCTAAAAGTTTGCCATGCCGCTGGAAAATATTTTGTAGAGAAACAAATTTTACGAAAACGCTGTAATATGGAATAAGAAACAGAAGCGGAATAATAATTGTGAAGAGATAAAAACTGAAAGTCTTCTTTTTTTGCCAAAAGAGATTGATTAAAAGATAAATGAGAAATAGGACTGGACCTGTATATTTAGTATAACAGGCTAAGATGGTAAAGATGCTACATAAAGTGCATGAGATTCGGGATTTTCCCTGTAAACTACGATAAAAAAAATATATTGCTGACAAGAAAAAGAAAGTGAAAGTAGCATCGCTCAATCCGGATCTGGAAAAGAAAAGGAAAAATTCGGTGGTTGCAAAAAAAATGGTAGATATAACGCCAATTGTATCATTATACAAATCACGCGCAAAAAGAAAGAGCAAATATATGCTGAGGCTTGAAAAAATTACTGAAAGGAATGATAATAGCCATGTGTTATACCCGAACAATTTAAATAAGAGTGCTACAAGGATTTGAAAAAGTGGGGGAGTCTGAAAATTGAATGGTTTACCTTCGCTCCCCATCGTTGCCAGCCATCTGGCCTGAAGGGCAAAGACACCTTCATCCCAGTCAATGAGGGTCGTATTCTTTAAATTAAGAAGGTTTAATATAATGAAGGCACCGGTGACTAAATGGATTATAATGGGAATTTTTCTCATGATTAATTTCTGATGAGATAAGGGCGTAGGTTACACTCTACAAGAGTTTCTACAAAATTTTATTCTTCACGCCAGAATAAAATTCTGCCGCAATTAGGGCAGGTCACTATTTCATTGCTCCTTACCAGCATCTCGGTAGGTAATTGCTGGAAACAGCCAAAACAGAATCCGTTTTTCACCTCAGCAAGTGCGAGGGTATATCTTTCTTTTACCCGCTCGTAGGTATCAGCAAATTCCTTGGGAATTTCTTTCAAGAGGCTTGCCCTCTCTCTCTTCAGGCTTAACAGCCCTACTTCTTCATCAATCTTGAATCCGATTTTCTTATCAGCCTCTTTATCCGCAATCAGGTTATCTAAATCGAATAATCTTTTGAGTAACCGCATTATGTCGATTTCTTTTTTCATAGTTACCTCTTTTTAATAAGTTTTTTCTCTATTTCGTTTATTAGCGATATGAATTCATCCGGTGTTTGAGGTTTATTTATGAGATTGCCCTTACTCAACTCACGACAAATCTGAACGATCTTCCCAAGGGTCAGAAGATATTGATTACCTGGATCCTGAGGAGGAGCAATGATCAGGAAAAATAATGATACGGGTTTTTTGTCAATCGCATTGAAATTAATTGGCTTCAGGGTTCTACCCACTGCAATTTCTAATTTACTTACAGCAAGAGAACGACAATGGGGAATTGCAATCCCCTTACCGATGCCGGTAGAACCCAGTTCTTCCCTCTTTAGGAGGGTAGAATAGATCAATTCGGCGTCGGTTTTACTTTTAATCATATAAACCAAATCCCTTAGCACTTCTTCTTTTTTTGTGGATTTTAACTCAAGGTTTATCCTATCTCTGGAAAGAAGACTTGCAAGATTCATTTAACCTCCTTGATTTTTTTCACATTTTCTCCGGACACGAACAACCTAATAGTTCCATACCAGTTTTCAATGTTTGCGCCGTCCTTTTAATTAAAAATAACCTCGCTCTTGTCAATTCTTCATTATCACCGACGACGCGATGTTTTTGATAGAAATGGTGAAAAATGCGTGCCAGCCCGATTAAATAGTATGTAATCATAAATGGTTCAAAATTTTTTACTGCATCTTCAATAGTTTCTTCAAATCGCAAAATGTACTTCATTAAAATCATCTCTTCTTTTTCATTGAGCAAATTCAAATCGACATCATCGATCATGGAGATACCCTTTTCCTGAGCAAACCTTATTATACTCATAATGCGGGCATAGGCATACTGCACATAATACACCGGATTTTCTTCAGACACATTTTTTGCCAGATCGAGGTCAAAATCGAGGTGCTGAGAGCTGGAACGCATCAGAAAAAAGAATCTACAAACATCTATTGGTATTTCATTGAGCAAATCTTCAAGTGTGATAAAAGTACCGGCTCTTTTGGACATGCTTATGTATCTACCATCTTTTTTTAATTTTACTTCCTGCACAATGATAATTTTAAGGATATTTTCAGAGTAGTCAAGCCCCTTTAATCCCGCATAAAGACTACCCACCTGCCCGAGATGGTCAGGACCAAGGATTGTAATTAAAAATTGATAATTCCTTTCAATCTTATAAAGATGGTATGCAATGTCAGGGAGCAAATAAGTATATCGTCCATCGCCTGTGATTATCACCCGGTCACGGGTGTCATTGAATGCGGTAGTCTTAAGATATAGTGCGCCGTCCTGTTCAAATGTGAGTCCTTTTTCCCGAAATATTTTCATTACTCTATCAACATATCCTTTATTCCTTACTTCCGATTCACGAATCCAGTTTTTAAATTTTACTCGAAAATTTTCAAGCATTTCCTGGTGCTGTTGTAAAAAATAATTGACTGCCTGTTCTTTTACAACTTCTGCTTCGGTTATCTTTGCCTCAAGAAATTTCTTTGCGAGTGGAATTAAATACTCTCCATGGTATCCATCCTCCGGTATTGAAAATTCTTTTCCGAGTAGCTGGTTCATACGCTGTTTTATACTTTCAGCCAACAGGTCAATCTGCCGTCCACAGTCATTAATATAGTACTCGGCATCAGCATCATAACCAGCATAGTTTAGCAATCTCACGAGTGCGTCACCAAAGGCAGCGGCTCTACCGTTGACAATATTGATTGGTCCGGTAGGGTTGACGCTTACAAATTCTACGTTTACTCTTAAGCCTTTACCAATATTACACTTTTCTATTGTTTTAAATTTTTCTTTTACATAAGTGTGATTGAGCACAAAATTTATAAATCCCGGAGGGTAGATTATCGTTTCGCTTATAATCGGTGAATTTATTTTCTGGCTGATTTCTTCTGCAATTCTTAAAGGTGAAATTGATTTTTTTCCTGCTATGCGCATTGCAAGGTTGGTAGAATAATCTCCTTTTTTATCCGGGGGAACATAGTCAATAATAATAATCTCTTCAGGATAGATTTGTTTCAGTAGTGCTTTGATTTCATCACGAACCATATCAAATCTTTATCTGGGGTGCGTCTCCCCACAGTCTTTCAAGTCCGTAAAATTCCCTTGTCTGCCGGGAAAATATGTGGACAACAACATCAATGTAATCAAGAAGTATCCATCCACCGCCTTCAAGCCCTTCAATGTGATCGGGCTCGGCGAATTCGCTTAAATGTTCTGCAATAGTTCGGTTGTGGATATCCGAGAGGCCGGTGGCAATGACAAAATAATCGGTTATCGGTGAAATATCCCTTAGGTCAAATATGACTATATCTTCACCTTTCTTATCACTGATTATTCGTGCGAGTTCTTTTGCCAGGTTGAGTGGTGTTTTCTTAGAACCTTTTTTCGACATCCGGAAACAGTTTTTTATAATCTTCACCTACAATCAATGTTACATCGATAAAAAGTGCGGGGTCAATATCTTTTCCGATGTTTTTGCAGTTAATCCTTCGGGCGAAATATTTTCCATTCGTCATATTCTCATCAGCCCTTTCGATCACCACGCTTTCAGGGTAATGGTTTTTTGCATCACCGATACTTACGACATTGAATCCTTTTTCACGCAAAATATCACTCACCCTTATTGCCAGACGATTGACTCCACAGCCATTGAGAACCTCAACCCTCAGATTGCTGTTTCTCTTAAAGATTTCCTCAGGGTCTTCTCGGGTGCGCATATAAATTACTGAAGCTCCAAAGAGAAAGAGCAATATCATTAAAATTAACAATCCTACCCTGCCTGGACTCATGGTTTCATTCTCCTTTTTTTTCCGTCTTTTATCCAGACAAAAGGTCCAATAACACTATTATCAGGAATAGTGGTATCCCCTTCAATAAACGTATATGGTCTTATATGGACCGAGTTTCCAATTTTTACCGTCAAATCAATATTTGTACTGGAAGGATCTTCAATATATACACCCTTAAGCATTAACTCTTCAAACCATTTTTTCTTAACAATTTCGCGAACACGCGCCAGGTCCAGTTTAGTATTGACACCTAAAATTTCTTCTTCGTTTTCAATTTTAAACGGAATGACCTTTTTATTTTTTTCAATTAAATAATGAATGATATCTGTCAGATAGAACTCTTTTTGCTGGTTCTCATTTCGCACCAGAGCGAGTGCATCGCTAATGAGATTACGGGCACCAAAATAAATACCGGTATTTATCTCCTTTATTTTTAACTGCTCCACACTGGCATCTACATGTTCCACGATTCTTAAAAGTTTGCCACCTTTATCCCTTATAATCCGACCATATCCTGCTGGATTATCAATCTCACATGTGAGAACAGATAAATCTGCACTTTTTCTATGGTGGTTTTCAATCATTTTATTCACAGTCTCTTTCTTCAATAGCGGAACATCACCGTAAAGTATTAATAATTCTGGTCTGGTAGCATAGACAATACCCTTCTTGGTTGCGTCTCCAGTACCAAGTGGAGTTTCTTGAATTGCATATTTCAGGTCATTGCCCAGAATTCGTTTTACTACTTTTACATTTTTACCGGTGACAACAATTATCTCTGGACAATTTAAACTCTTGGCGAGTTCCACAACATATTGAATCATGGGTTTACCTAGAATCTTATATAAAATTTTGGGTATCGAACTGTGCATCCGCTTGCTTACACCAGCAGCGAGGATGATAGTAGAAAAGGAGCGGGAATTGGATTTTGATGTCACACCCTAAATATATTCAAAATATCGAGATTGTCAAGAAAAAAATGCTGACTTCTCTCCACTCTTTTTATGAATTGAAAAATTAAGAATATCATTATTTTTTTGTCAGTATAAGTATTGAAGGGTGAAAGATAAACTATCGGCAGGACATTTTTAGTTTAAAAGATTGGTAATCCGCCGTAGTAAATGAATAGTTGAAATGGACTCCAGATAGGGAGCCGCAGACTTCAGGTTTGTTTAAAAATGAATTATCTGCTGGGGTGATGGCCCTGCCTGCTGGAAATTCCTTTTTGTCAATGGATGAAACAGGTTGATTATTGGTTTGGAAGTTGCTCTGATAAATCGGGATAGATATTATCGTGACCGGGAAGTCGCTCCTACGGAAAAGCAAAAACCATTACACTAAAAAAGTGTAGGTGGTTTAGAAAAAAATGTTGATTTACGAAAGTTTTTTTATATAATATCGCGATGGCTTATTTCTTTCAGCAGTTGATCAACGGCTTACAATTAGGATTTGTTTATGCCTTGATTGCCCTCGGCTATACAATGGTTTACGGAATTGTGAGGCTTATAAATTTTGCACATGGTGATATTTTTATGGTTGGTGCTTATCTGGGATTTTATGCCCTGACACTATACCATTTGCCTTTTCCCCTGGCAATTTTATTTGCTATGGCTGGGTGTACACTCTTAGGTATCACCATTGAAAGGTTTGCTTATCGTCCATTGAGGAATGCACCCAGGATTTCAGCATTGATCACCGCCATCGGAGTTTCGCTCTTTTTAGAATATTTTTCGAGTCTGAAATTTGTTTTTGGTCCCAATTATCTTGCCTACCCCAGGCCTTTTTCTGTTTGCATATATCAGATAGGTACAGTGTGTATTTCCAACATTCAAATACTCGTGGTCGGTGTCTCAGTTGTTTTGCTTTTGATTCTTCAGTTCATTGTTCAGAAGACAAAGACCGGCATGGCGATGAGGGCAGTGTCCTATGATAAAAACACTGCAAAACTGATGGGTATCGATGTAGACTATATTATCTCAGTAACTTTCGGTATCGGTTCGGCACTTGCCGGTGCTGGAGGGGTTCTTTATGGAATTGCCTATCCCCAAATCCATCCTTTCATGGGTATAATGCCGGGCCTAAAGGCATTTGTGGCTGCAGTATTGGGTGGCATAGGTTCAATACCAGGTGCAATGCTGGGAGCAATAATTATGGGAATCGTGGAGACAATGTGTTCGGCTTATATTTCTTCTACGATGCGCGACGCCTTTGCCTTTGCAATTTTGATTATTGTACTACTTGTAAAGCCAACCGGTATTTTAGGCAAAAGAGAAATTGAAAAGGTATGAGTAAGGAAAAAATATATTCATTGCTTCTTGGTTTTGGTGTTTTTGCAGTTATAATGCTTATGATATCTTTCGGCTTTTTGAATCCATACTGGAATCAGATAATTCAGTTTGCCTTTATCATTACCATTTCAGCATTGGGTTTGAATCTTATTTATGGTTATACCGGACAGTTTTCGCTCGGGCACGCAGCATTTTATGGACTCGGTGCATACTGTTCTGCATTTGTTACAAAAAGTCTGAATAGTTTAGGATATCTGGCTTTTGTCGCCGGGCTTTTATCAGCTATAATTTTTGTGGCATTGATTGCATTCTTGATTGGTCTTCCTATACTTAGATTGAAATCGGACTATCTGGGGATTGCTACATTGGGGTTTGGCATCATTGTGAAGGTTCTGCTTGATAATGCCGATGCGCTGATTCCTGTGCTTGGCGGTTCAAGGGGTATGCTGGGTATACCGAAATTCACTGTCTTCCCCATAACTTATCTATTTTTTATTATTGCCATCGTAGTAATCCGGAATTTTGTCTTTTCCGATGTAGGAAGGTCATGTATTTCAATACGGGAAGATGATATTGCTGCGGAGTGTGTGGGGGTGAATACGACGAAATACAAGACGACAGGATTTGTGCTTGGTTCAGTATTTGCTGGAGTGGCAGGAGTTCTTTATGCCCATCTCTATTCTTTCTTACATCCTTCCAATTTTGATTTTTTGAAATCTATTGATCTTCTTTTGATTGTGGTACTTGGTGGTCTGGGAAGCATTTCAGGAACGATTATAGCAGCAATAGGATGGACATTCCTTCTTGAAGGTTTGAGAGTGATTTTACCACCACAAATTCTTGACTGGAGACTTGTAATATACCCACTACTACTTATAATCATTATGGTTATAAAACCGATGGGATTGGGGAGTGGAATGGAGTTTAAGTTTATAAAGGCAGGAGATGGTAATAGATAATCAGAGATCTGTTAATTCCAGTACCATATTGAGCATCAACGGGTTGACGAAATATTTTGGGGGGTTGAAAGCAGTATCAAATCTTAATCTGAATTTGAGAAGGCATGAACTTACAGGTATCATAGGACCCAATGGTGCCGGTAAGACTACAGTTTTCAATCTAATAACTGGAATTTACCTGCCTGATTCAGGTGAGATTAAATTTAAAGACCAGAGGATTGATGGTTTAAAACCTTTTGAGATTGTTGAACTCGGCATTGCCAGGACATTTCAGAATATAAGGTTGTTCAATAATTTAACAGTGATTGATAACGTGAAGATTGCCTGCCATAAAGATGTGAAATACGGTCTTATCTCAGCAATACTTAGAGATAAAAGATTTAAAGAACAGGAAAAAGAGATTGAAGAGAGGGCTTATGAGATGCTTGCACTATTCAATCTAGAAAAGAAGGCACACGAACTTGCGAAGAATTTACCGTATGGTGAACAGAGAAAATTAGAGATTGTGAGGGCACTCGCAACCAGTCCGGAATTGCTACTCCTTGATGAACCCGCTGCTGGTATGAATCCACAGGAGACGATAAAACTAATGGATTTAATAAACTTTATTCACGACCGATTCAATTTAACTATCCTGCTCATCGAACACCAGATGAAGGTAGTCATGTCAATATGTCAGCGGATAAGCGTGATGGACTACGGAGAAAAAATTGCTGAGGGTGCACCAAAAGATATTCAAAAAGACCCGAGGGTAATAGAGGCTTACCTTGGAAAGGAATGACAAATTTATGAATCGTACTGAGCCTGTAATTGAAATAAAAGATTTAACAGTCTCTTATGGTGCAATTCAGGCTTTACAGGGCATCTCTTTTAAAGTCTGTAAAGGCGAAATCGTCGCCTTGATCGGTGCTAATGGTGCAGGCAAAAGCACAACCTTGAGAACTATTTCCGGATTGTTAAAACCAAGGTCAGGTGAAATAATCTTTGAAAATAAACCAATCACAAATCTACCTGGACATGAAATTGCTAGGCTTGGAATTGCCCATGTTCCTGAAGGCAGAAGACCTTTTGCAAACCTTACTGTTTATGAAAATTTACGCATGGGAGCCTATTTAATCAATGACTCCAGAACTATTCAGGAGACGATGAATCGGATATTTAGGTCATTCCCGAGATTGAAAGAACGATTTTCCCAGCCTGCAGGTACACTTTCTGGTGGTGAACTCCAGATGCTTGCCATTGCAAGGGCACTCATGGCAAAACCCAGACTCCTGATGCTTGATGAACCTTCTATGGGATTATCTCCTATCCTTGTGAATGAGATTTTCAATATCATCAAAGAGATAAATGAGCAGGGAACGAGTATTTTGCTTGTGGAACAAAATGCCCATAAGGCGCTATCTATATGCCACTATGCTTATGTGCTGGAGACAGGAAGGGTAGTAATGGAAGGTACTGGGAAAGAGTTATATGAAAATCCCAGGATAAAAGAAGCATATCTTGGTGGATAGGTTGGCCATTTTTCAATTGATTTTCATAACCACAAAGACCACACAAGTTAGGTTGATTTAGAAGTCAAGAAACCATTTTTAGGAGAAAACCTGGATATTGACTTTTTGCTCATTTTGGGTATACTTTTTAGAATCTAAAGCAACTTGCCCTTATTTTAATCCGATTTTCCTTAAAGGGCAAATTACGATATTTTCTTAAAGCAGGTTTCCATTAGTTCTGAGAATTTTTAAGGAGGTTTAATGAGAAGGGTTTTGATAATGGGTGCAGCAGGCCGTGATTTCCATAATTTTAATACCTTTTTTCGTAATAATAGGGATTATAAAGTTGTCTGTTTCACTGCTACTCAGATCCCTAATATTGACGGTAGAAAATATCCTGGAGAACTTGCTGGACCGTATTATCCTACGGGTATTCCAATATACCCGGAAAAGGACCTTACAAAATTAATAAAAAGATTTGATGTTGACATTGTGGTGTTTTCATATTCAGATATTTCCCACGAATATGTAATGCACAAGGCATCAGAAGCCCTGGCTGCTGGTGCAGATTTCTGGCTTCTTGGTCCTAAGTCCTCTATTCTGAAATCAGTCCGAAAGGTTATTTCAATTTGCGCAGTGAGGACTGGGGCTGGTAAAAGTCAGACAACAAGAAGGGTTTGTGAGATATTGAACAAATATAAAGTGAAATTTTCTGTAGTGCGCCATCCCATGCCTTATGGTGATCTTTTAAAGCAAGAAGTCCAGAGTTTCTCCAGTATTGAAGACCTTGATAAATATAATTGCACCATAGAGGAGAGAGAAGAATTTGAACCCCATATTAAGAGAGGCAATACGGTTTTTGCCGGTGTAGATTATTTTAAAATCCTCAAGCTTGCAGAGAAGATTTCTGATGTAATTGTCTGGGACGGTGGTAATAATGATCTTCCATTTTTTGAACCGGATCTCCATATTGTGGTCGTGGACCCGCTGAGATTAGGAAATGAGTCAACATATCATCCTGGTGAGGCAAATCTGAGGATGGCTGATATCGTTATTATTAATAAAATAGATTCTGCACCAAAAGAAAATGTTGAAAAATTGAAGAAAAATATAAAAACATTAAACAAAAACGCTAAGATTATTGAGGCCTACTCACCGATTGTGGTTGATAGGCCAGAATTAATTAAAAACAAACGCGTTCTGGTGATTGAAGATGGGCCCACTCTTACCCATGGAGAGATGAGTTTTGGTGCTGGTATTATTGCTGCGAGACAATATAAAGCGAAAGAAATAATCGACCCACGTTTATATGCTGTTGGCTCTATTAAAAAGGCTTATGTGAAATATCCCCATATTGGAAAATTGATTCCGGCACTCGGTTATTCAAAATTACAGATGGAAGAACTGAATAAAAGCATTAACCGGACACCCGCAGATGTTGTGGTCATAGGAACCCCGGTGGATTTGCGTAAATTTTTAAAAATTAATAAACCGGCAGTTAAAGTAAGTTATGAATTAAAAGAGAAAAACAGGAGTATTCTTGAAGAAGAAATAAAAAAGTTATTAAAAGATTGAAAGGAGAAAGTCCAATGAAGAAAAAAATGGTTTACAATTTCGGTGGTAAACGGGCTGACGGTTCTGCCCGTGATAAAAACTTGCTCGGTGGTAAAGGAGCCAATCTCGCTGAAATGACCAATCTTGGAATAAGGGTGCCACCTGGGTTTACAATCACTACTGAAGTTTGTAATTATTATTACAAAAATAAAAAGAAGCTACCCAAAGAATTGAAAAAGGAAGTAGAAAAGGCAATGAAGCGGGTCGAAGAGATTATGGGGCGAAAATTTGGTGACCCGAATAACCCTTTGCTCGTTTCGGTACGTTCGGGCGCACGTGCTTCCATGCCCGGTATGATGGAGACCGTTTTGAATATCGGACTGACAGAGAAAACCCTTCCTGGATTGATCAAACAGAGCGGTGGTAATGAAAGATTCGCCTATGATTCATACAGGCGATTGATTATGATGTATTCAGATGTGGTGATGGAAAAAGCTGCAGGAATAGAACCAAAAGATGAAAATTCAGGAATCAGAAGACAACTTGAGGCGATTATGGATGAGATGAAACAGAAAAAAGGGTATAAGAGCGATACCGAATTGACTGCTGAGGATTTAAAAGAACTGTGTCGTTTATTTAAAGAAAAAATTAAAGAAGTTCTTGGTAAGGAATTTCCTGACGATCATAATGCACAGCTCTGGGGTGGAATAAAGGCGGTGTTCGCCTCTTGGAATGGAAAAAGGGCTGTTGCGTATAGAAGGATAGAAGGTATACCTGATGATTGGGGTACTGCCTGCAATGTTCAGGCAATGGTTTTTGGAAATATGGGTGAAGATTCTGCTACCGGTGTGGGGTTCACAAGAAATCCAGGAAATGGTGAAAATCAGTTTTATGGTGAATACCTGATCAATGCCCAGGGTGAAGATGTCGTTGCCGGTATCAGGACACCTGCTCCTGTGAATGAATATTCCAAGAGTGAGCATAATAAAGCACTCGTCTCACTTGAAAAAGCGATGCCCGAAGTATACAAAGAATTATATCAGTATCAGAAAAAGTTAGAGCGCCATTACCGTGATATGCTTGATATAGAGTTTACGATTGAAAGAGGTACTCTTTATATGCTTCAATGCCGGGTTGGCAAACGCAATGGACCGGCCGCAGTGCGGATTGCCGTTGATATGTTAAAAGAAAAACTTATTACAAAAGAGGAAGCGGTTATGCGCGTCAGTCCTGCACAGCTAGATGAACTTCTCCATCCCATGGTTGACCCAAAAGCAGAGATGAATGCAAAAGTGCTGGCAAAGGGTTTGCCTGCAGGACCAGGTGGTGCTACGGGTCAGATCGTTTTCACCTCGAAGGACGCTGTAGAATGGACAAAGCAAGGAAAAAAGGTGATACTTGTTCGTGAAGAGACAAACCCTGAAGATGTAGATGGCATGCGTGCTGCCCAGGCAATTCTTACTGCACGTGGTGGTATGACATCACATGCAGCACTTGTGGCACGGGGTTGGGGAAAATGCTGTATTGTGGGATGTGGCGCATTGCAGATTGACTATGAGGAAAAATTGCTAAGGGTTGATGGTAAGGTGTTTAAAGAAGGTGATTGGCTGACTCTCAATGGTACGAAGGGGAATGTTTATGAAGGGCAACTACCGATGCTTGCTTCTGCGGAAGAAAATCTACTACTCCAGGAATTTTTAAAGATCTGCGATTCTGTAAAAAGATTGGGGATAAGGGCTAACGCTGATACACCTGCGGATGCAGAGCGTGCGCGAAGATTTGGTGCAAAAGGCATTGGATTGATGAGGACCGAGCATATGTTTTATGGCAAAGGTTCGGATGAGCCGTTGTTCCTCTTACGCAAGATGATAGTATCAAAGACTGAAGAAGAGAGACGCAAGGCGCTGGATGAATTATTTCCATATGTAAAAAAAGATGTGAAAGGTGTACTTGAGGCCATGGATGGTTATCCGGTTGTTATAAGACTCCTCGACCCGCCCCTCCATGAGTTCGTTCCCAATGAACCAGAAAAAAGGCAGAAACTGGCTGAGGAATTGAATATTACCATTGAAGAATTGAATGAAAGGGCTGACAGTCTCCATGAAACAAATCCGATGATGGGACACCGGGGTGTCCGTCTTGGAATCACCTATCCCGAAGTCAGCGAAATGCAGGTGCGGGCAATATTTGAGGCCGCTGCTGAATTAATCAAAGAAGGTAAGAAACCATACCCGGAAATAATGGTGCCTGTAGTAAATGATGTCAATGAGTTGAAACACCAGTTTGAAATTGTGGAACGAGTGTATAAAGAGGTTCTCCAGAAGTTTGGATTGAAGAAAATCAGATACATGTATGGCACGATGATTGAGATTCCTCGTGCTTGTTTTGTTGCTGATGAGATTGCAAAAGTTGCTCAGTTTTTTTCTTACGGGACTAATGATTTGACCCAGATGGGATTTGGATTTTCTCGTGATGATATAGGTAGCTTTTTACCAGATTATCTGCAGAAAAAAATTCTGCCCGGAGATCCATTCCAGTCAATCGATCTCAAGGGAATTGGCGAATTAATCAAAATTGGTATTGAACGGGGTAGAAAGACCCGACCGGATTTAGAAGTCGGGATCTGTGGTGAGCACGGTGGAGACCCGAAATCAATCTATTTCTGCCATCAAGTGGGGATGGATTATGTTTCCTGTTCTCCATTCAGGGTACCGATTGCCCGTCTCGCTGCTGCACAGGCAAATGTGATGTATAAAACCAAGCGGACAAAAAAGGGTAAAGACGAAATAATAGATTGAGCCAGGGGTCAGTCTTAAAGTCTCCAATCTTACAGGGTCATAATGTGGCAACGTCCAGAGTTATTTTTGAACTAAAAGAAATTCTCGTGTTTTTCTGCAGGAGCGACTTCCGGTCGCGATAATACCACCCCCATTTTATCAGAGCAACTTCTAAAGCGACAATCATCCTGTTTTATGTATTGACAAAAGGTACTTTCAGCACGCAGCCGTCGTTTAAACTAAAAAGTAATTATATTTTTGTTTTTTCAATTTACATAAAGTGGAGAGGAGTTATCCCATTTCATTCTTGACAAGAGCAATTTTTTCTGTATAATCACACATTGATTTTATAGTCAGGGTATGTAAAATCAGATGAACTCTACGGAGATAAAAAAGGAAATGGATACTAAAAAAATCCTTTTAACCGGTGCTGCAGGATTTATCGGGTATAAAACTGCTGAACTCCTTCTAAAAAAGGGCTACTATGTTTATGGAATAGACAATCTTAATGACTACTACGATGTACGGCTAAAAGAATGGCGGCTTGCCCAGTTAAAAAAATATGACAATTTTGATTTTGATCGGATTGATATCGAAGATTATCCTGCATTGAAAAAGATTTTTGCGAGGATAAAAAAATTTGATGTGACAATAAACCTCGCTGCCCGTGCTGGTGTTAGATACAGTATAAAAAATCCAGTGGTCTATATGACGACGAATGCCCTTGGAACATTAAATCTGTTAGAATTGATGAAAGAATATGATGTCAAAAAAATGGTTCTTGCCTCTACTTCTTCTCTATATGCTGGACAGCAAATGCCTTTTAAAGAAGATTTACCTGTAAATACACCAATTTCACCTTATGCTGCATCAAAAAAGGCGGCTGAGACAATTGCTTACACCTACCACTATCTCTATGGTATTGATATTATTATTCTACGCTATTTCACGGTTTACGGACCTGCTGGCAGACCGGATATGAGTGTTTTCAGATTTATAAGATGGATCGACGATAACAAAGAATTAATCCTTTTTGGTGATGGCACTCAGACCCGCGATTTCACCTATGTCGATGACATTGCTGAGGGAACGGTTAAAGCCCTTGATATCAAAGGTTACGAGATAATAAACTTAGGCAACAGCACACCCCATAGTTTGAATGAATTGATTGGACTTATTGAGAAAACGCTAAATAAGAAAGCCAGGGTCGTAAAAAAGCCATTTTCAGATGTAGATTTAAAGGCTACCTGGGCTGATATTAAGAAGGCAAGGTTGATGCTGGGGTGGAAACCGGTGATAAATCTTGAAGAGGGAATAAAAATGACAATTGATTGGTATCTCGAAAACAAGACTTGGGTTAAAGATATTGAGATTGATATATCTAAATAAATTCAATTGACAATTGCTTTTTTTCTAATATAATTATGAAAATTTGCATTTAGAAACTCTACCCCATAATGTCATTCGGAAAAGGAGGTTAATAACTGGAGGACAGATGGAGGTTTTGACAGAATCGGCTTTAAATACTACAAAAATAAGGGAAATAGAAGTAGAAGAAATAATAGAAGAACCCTTTGCGAAACGCGTTTTTGACATCGTTTTTAGTGGACTTGGACTCATTCTGTCATCCTGGCTCTGGGCATTAATCTGGATAGGGATCTGGTGTGAAGATGGTTCACCAGTTTGCATAAGACAGTTTCGCATAGGAAAGAATGGGAAATTATTCAAGGTGATAAAGTTTCGCTCCATGCGTAAAAATTCTTTGAATGAAAAGATAAACATACAGGCAAAAGAAAACGACCCCAGGATCACAATCATGGGTAAAATCTTGCGAAAGACCGCTTTTGATGAATTACCCCAGTTGCTCAATATTTTCTTGGGTGACATGAGCTTTGTGGGACCGCGTGCATTGCTTCCTGCAGAGATTGAAATTAATGATACCTATCTCCATGTATGGGAAATACCCGGATATTATAAAAGAATAAAAATCCGTCCCGGGCTTACCGGAATTGCCCAGATATTTGCTCCGCGAGATTTACCGCGAAGACATAAATTCAAATATGATTTGCTTTATATCAGAAAGATGAGTTTATTACTTGACCTGAAATTGATTTTGCTCTCTTTTCTCATAACTTTTAAAGGCACCTGGGAGCGAAAACGGAATAAATTAAAATTTTTGAAAGTTTCAAAATGGCACTTGACAGGAAAAGAAATTTAGGTATAATCTATAATAGAATTGGAGATGATGTGGAGAGTATGAGTATAAATATAAGCAAGGGGGTCTTATGACCATAGTTTTTACAATTCTAGTATCTCAGTTATGCAGAACATCGGGTTACCTCGATATTCCTACTGTGCCCCAGTATGATATAAGAGGAATGTGGGGTATAACAACGATGTTTTCATTTCCCATGTATACTGATGACCCAAATCCTAATGATAGTATTTATGTCGATCCCAAAGATTTTACAATGGCTTTCAAATACGGAATTGGCAAAGGAGAACTTGCATTGTCGATGTTTACACCCACAACTTGGGTAGCAAGTGTGAGCTATCTATTAAAAGAAGGAAAAGAAACAGGAACCTACTGGTTCTGTGGGATTGATGATATATCTTATGCTAAACATATCTCCACACTCGGTGCTGGCGGCACAGATGGTTCTATAGAAGAAATTAGTTACCATAAATACTGTAATGGCAGACCATGGGAATTATTCTCAGCCTATGTTGCAATGCAAAGGTATTTCGGGAATATTGCTAATATTGTGATTGGGCTTGGACGTGGAAGGTTTGTCGGATATGGCTGGAGGAGTCATATATTCAATACCGATTTCCTTGTCCTGGGGAATGATTACCGGACAAAAGAACACTCATGGTGGGCATTTGGACTTTTCGCGGGCGGTTCGTTAAAGTTTCCATTTGGACTTGAGATGTCGGTTGAAATGGATGGTCGCGATGCAAATGTAGGTTTGAAGTATCATTTTCCTGTTGTTACTGCAACGCTTGCTCTGTGCAAGGTTGAGTACTTAGGCAATTTTAGACCCTGGTCTCCGCGCTGGACATTCGGTCTCGAAGGGAATAATCGGACTGCGGTTTCAGCACCAAAGGTCGGCTCAATTGAATGTGTCATTCAGGATCAGACGAGCAAACAACTTCTGACGAATTGTGTGGTGGATATAAAGGAAATAAATAAACGTTATCGTGCACCATCAGGAACATTCAGTTTGAGTCTACCAGCAGGAAACTACACAATTTCAATCACTACCCCTAACTATGTTGATTATATGGCGAAGGTGAGCGTCAAAGCCGGGGTGAAGAGTAAACTTATCTTTAACATGAAAAAGACCGAAGAAGCAATCCAGCGGGAAATTGCAGCGATGGAAAGAGAGCGTAGCATCAAAACTTATCTTTCCCAGGGAAAAATTTACTTCTCAGAAGGTAATCTAAAAGAAGCAAAAAAAGCTTTTGAAATGGTTCTCTCCCTTGATCCGGACAATGTTGAGGCAAAAGATTATCTCTCCAATATTGAGACCCGTCGTGCCGAACTAATCAATGCATATATAACAGAGGCGAGAAATAGAGAAAAGGCAAACGATCTTGCTAAAGCGATTGAATTTTACCAGAAGGTTCTTGACCTTGATCCGCAGAATACTGAATCGAATGAAGCGATAACAAGATTGAAAACTAAACTGGCACAGGAAAAGAAACCACCGACGACTACTAAACCAAAGGAGCCTGCAAAGAAGGCAACGGCTGAAGAAATAGAGGCACTCTACAAGAAGGGAGTAAGTTTATTCTCGGCAAATAACTATGATGAGGCTTTAAAAGTCTTCAATCAGGTTCTTGCCCTTGATCCGAATCACAAGGGTGCCAAAGATTACAAAAGGAGAACAGAAGCAAGGCTGAAGGTTCTCCAAGGTGGTCAGTAAAAAATAGTCTGATTTTCAACACGGATTATATGTGTTCAAGCCTGCCTGAAAATGGCAGGCTTTTTTAATAATTGACATTTTCAATTTTTTGCATAAAATCATAAAGCAAGTTATATTTATGTCCGAAGAAGATTTTTTGATTCAGTTAATAGGAGTTCCCTAATGGCGTGGTCTGGTAAAAATCATCTTGATAATCTTGAAGAAATACTGATGAACCTTCAATGGTTGATTCAACCTGATACAGTCATTACCGAACTGCCATTTGATCTTGATTTTTTAAAAAGGCCAGATGTGGAAATCTTTGCCGAATGGTGTCCGAGGGCAGTCAGTAAACAGGAACTTGAAGAGGGAAGATACACGATTAATAAATATCTCATTAAATTTTTCATTGACCGGACATATCCCCAGCTTTCAGAAGTTAGCCGTAAAGAAAAAATTGATAAAATTCTCGAAGATATCCATAAACTTCTCAAGAAGCCCAAATATGAACCGATTTATCTGAATGCGGAGAATATTGAAAAAATTCTGGAAGAGACCAATAATAAACCAGGTGAAACCCATGTTGATAAGACCAAACGAAGGATAAAGGTTGCAGTTTCACTGCGGTGGCTCCAGCACAAGAGCCTTTTTAATAGATTGAGTGAAGGCACTCAAGATTATATCCGACGTGTTGGCGATCTTTATGGACTTTTGAATAAAAATCAGCATATAGACACTACACAATTGCATAATTATTCAATACCACAGGAAGATCTGTCAATCCTTATCGATGACTACGAAACAAAAATAGAATTAACACTCCTTACCGCCGACCAGGAAATAAAAAAAGCAAAACAACGAATCAGTGGAATTAATTATAATGGATTGGGGATAGTTAGAGAACCGTTGAACAGAATCAAAAAATTCATTGAAAAAAGGAGTGAACCTGATTATGACGAACTTGAGCGCTTTAAGGATTCAATATTCATCACCATTATTTTGAATTATATAAAAGATCCCTATATTCAGAAAACCCAGGATGCGAAAAATGTTATTAATCTCGTCGTTCCCATCTATGTGAAATTTAAAAATCTTGATGTATAATTTTTCATAAATATTGACATTTTATAAATTTTGATTATAATATCAGACGATGAAAAAAGGTATATTGATACTTGAAGATGGAACAGTGTTTAGGGGAGACGGTCTTGGACCGGTTAAGACTGTTTATGGGGAACTTGTTTTTAATACTGCGATGACAGGCTATGAAGAAGCATTTACAGATCCTTCCTATGCCGGGCAGATTCTTTTATTAACATATCCTCTAATCGGTAATTATGGATTTAATATCAATCACCAGGAATCAAGTTCAATAAAGATTCGCGGCCTGGTTATAAAAGAGCCCGCTTCCTTTTCCACGAATAATAAAAAGATTGAGAATTATTTACTCAAAAACAATCTACCCTGTATCTGGAATATAGACACAAGAAGCCTCACATTAAGGCTCAGGTACCATGGAACGATGAAGGCAATCCTTGTGGTTTCTGAAAAAGAAGTCAATATAAGAAAATTTTTGAAGATGATGAAGAAAAAACCACATCCACATTCAGAGAATCTTGTCAAAGAGGTTTCCTGCAAGTCAGTTATATTTCACAGAGGGAAAACGAGCAGGAAAGTTGTTCTTATAGATTGCGGGGTTAAAAAGAGTATAATTCATAATCTTTTGAAATATTCATCGGTTTTCCAGGTCCCTTTTAACACCAGTTTTGAAGAAATAAAAAAATTAAAACCAGATGGCATCGTTATTTCGAATGGACCCGGTGACCCGTCACATCCGGCTATTCTTGATTCCACTGTAAAGACACTCAAGCGCCTCATAGAATCTAAATATCCTGTTTTTGGTATCTGTCTGGGGCATCAGATCATAGGGCTTGCTTTTGGATTAAAAACTTATAAATTGGTTTTCGGACACAGGGGTTACAACCATCCTGTTAAATTCCTCGAAAATGGTCGGGTTTACATTACCTCTCAGAACCATGGCTACGCCATTGTAAAAGAAACCAGAAATTCTGACCTGATTTTTGACTGGTTTAATCTTAATGATGGAACAGTTGAGGGTATGCGCCATAGAGCACTGCCTGTTTTTTCTGTACAATTCCATCCAGAGGGAGCACCAGGACCTTATGACACACTTTTTATTTTTGAAAGATTCTTCAAATTAATAAATGCCAAGGCGTCAGGACATTAAAAAGGTTTTGATCATTGGCTCAGGACCGATTATCATCGGTCAGGCTGCAGAATTTGATTTTTCTGGTTCTCAGGCAAGCAGATCTTTGCGTGAAGAAGGTTTTGAAACGATTATTGTTAATTCGAACCCGGCAACGATTCAAACCGACCTTGAAACTGCAGATATAGTTTATATAGAACCACTGACACCAGAGATTTTAACAAGGATAATAGAAAAAGAAAGACCGCAGGGAATTCTTCCTGGTTTTGGCGGGCAGACCGGATTAAATTTAGCCTATGAACTTTCACGGCGTGGTGTGCTGGAAAAGTTAAATGTAGAGTTATTAGGTTCAAACCTTCAGACCATAGAACTGGCAGAGAACCGCGAGTATTTCCGCGACCTCATGAAACAAATAGGAGAACCAATCCCTCGCAGTTTTGCTGTTCATACTTACGAAGAGGCGCGCTCCGTGGTTAAAAATCTGGATTTTCCATTGCTAATTCGTCCTGCTTACACCCTTGGCGGAACCGGAAGCAGTGTGGTGTATAACAGCGAACAGCTATATGATGCAGTAATGACTGGACTCACCCGCTCTCCGATTCATCAGGTACTCATTGAAGAAAGTGTTCTGGGTTGGAAAGAATTTGAATATGAAGTTATGCGTGATAACAATGATAATTGTATAATCATCTGTAGTATGGAAAATATAGATCCAATGGGAGTTCACACTGGTGAGAGCATGGTTGTTGCGCCAGCACAGACGCTTTCTGACAAGGAACATCAAATTTTACGTGCTTCAGCAATAAAGATTATTCGGGCTTTGAAGATTGCCGGCGGTTGTAATATTCAATTTGCGGTCAATCCTGACAAGTGGGAATATCGGGTTATCGAAGTGAATCCTCGAGTTTCCCGCTCTTCAGCACTTGCTTCAAAGGCAACGGGTTATCCAATCGCCAGGGTCAGTGCAAAAATTGCGGTTGGTTTCAATCTTGATGAAATTCCAAATGCAATTACTAAAAAGACCATGGCAGGGTTTGAACCGGCACTTGATTATGTGGTCGTTAAAATTCCCCGCTGGCCATTTGACAAATTTCCAACAGTAGACCGAAGAATCGGAACTCAGATGAAATCAACCGGTGAAGTGATGGCAATAGGTTCTACTATTGAGGAGGCACTGCTAAAAGCTATTAGATCACTTGAGATTGATAAGAGTGGTCTTGAACCGGATAGCTGGAAGGAGTATGAATTGATAAGGGAATTACAGGAACCTACTGACCGATTTATCTTTGCCATTGCTGAGGCTTTGCGGCGTGGATACTCAAAAAAGAAGGTATCATCTTTAAGCAAGGTTGATGAATTCTTTATCACCAAGATTGAGAATATCGTAAAGATGGAAAAGACGATTAAAAAGCACAGGCTTACAACTCCGCTTCTTATCCAGGCGAAAAAAATGGGATTCGGCGATGAGTATCTAAGTAAAATTACTGATAGTGATAAGAATGGAATTACTGATTTGCGTTTGCAGCACAAAATTTTCCCCAAATATAATATTGTTGATACCTGTGCCGGCGAATTCGAAGCCTATACACCATATTACTATTCTACTTACTGGGCAGAAGCCGATAGAAGAAAAGTGATAAAAAAAGACAGAAAAAATATTTTAATCGTCGGTTCCGGTCCAATCCGGATAGGACAGGGAATAGAATTTGATTATTGCTGTGTTCATTCTACGATTGCCTTAAAAGAAATGGGTTATGAAGCGATTATTATCAATAATAACCCTGAAACGGTATCTACCGATTTTGATATTTCCACAAGACTTTATTTTGAACCTTTAAGACTTGAAGATGTGCTAAATGTAATTTTCAGAGAAGACCCATATGGAGTCATACTCCAGTTCGGAGGACAGACATCAGTAAACTTAGCAATGCCTTTATACAATGCTATCAAAAAATATAATTTGAAAACAAAAATTCTGGGAACAAGCCCCATTGATATGCATAGGGCAGAAGACCGTGAGGCTTTTTCATCTATTTTACGCAAGCTCAATATCTTCCAGCCGCCGTTTGCGACGGGCTATAGTTTTGAAGATGTGCGGGGCATTGCGAAAAAGATTGGCTATCCGGTTCTTGTCAGACCGAGTTATGTACTTGGTGGAAGGGGAATGGAGATTATCTACGATGAACAGGAGCTTGAAAAATACATTAAGCTTGCAGTGAAGGTTTCACCTGAACATCCAATTCTTGTTGATAAATATATTGCCAATGCCACTGAGGTCGATGTTGATGCACTTTGTGATGGCGAAGATGTCTTCATCGCAGGTATTATGGAACATATTGAACAAGCAGGAGTACACTCTGGGGATTCCTATTGCGTGATGCCACCCCGTAGCCTATCTCCAGAAATTATTAATGAAATAAAGCAAATTGTTCGGAGTATTGCCCTTGCTCTGAATACCATTGGCCTGATAAACATCCAGCTTGCAATTCAAAATGGAACGATTTATGTGCTCGAAGCAAATCCCAGGGCATCAAGGACTGTACCCTATGTATCAAAGACTATCGGTATTCCCCTTGCAAAAATTGCTACCAGGATTATATTAGGGTGTAAAATCAAAGAATTGAATCTACCTGAAGAAGTGAATATAGATTTTGTTTCTGTGAAAGGACCTGTATTTCCATTTTTGAAGTTGCCCGGTGTTGATCCGATACTCGGACCCGAGATGAAATCAACCGGTGAAGTGATGGCAGTAGATAAAACATTTGGTGCAGCATATTATAAGGCAATCCTCGCCGACAATAAATTTGCCAGTTCAGGAACTGTTTATATCACGGTGCGGGATGAAGATAAAAAAGAAATAGTTAAAATTGCAAGAGAACTGAAGGATTTAGGGTTTAAGATTGTGGCAACAAGAGGCACTGCCCAGCATCTTAAAGAAAATGGTATTGAGGTCGAAACGGTTTATCGGATAAGTGAACACAAATCACCGAATGCACTTGATTTAATGAAGCAGAAAAAGATTGATTTAATTATCAATACCCCTTCTATGAATTACAGTGCGAAAAGAGATGGTTATACAATGCGTCGTCTGGCGGTAGAATTGAACATCCCGTTTATAACTGCTTTAAATTCAGCTTATGCTGAGATTGAAGCGATAAAATTTGCCCGCCAGGGGAAATTGGAAATCAGGCCGATTAATGAATTAAAAAGATAAAATCCGCTTGACACAAATCCTCATTTTTTTATAATAAACCAGATCTTCCATGTCCAAAAATTTTAACATTGAAATTAATGAAGAATTTGTACAGGCGCTTGAGTTGATGGAGAATAGCGATAAAAATGTTTTTATTACCGGCAAGGCAGGAACAGGAAAGTCCACACTTCTGGAGTATTTTCGTCATACAACCAGAAAAAGGATTGTGGTTTTGGCACCAACTGGTGTTGCCGCACTCAATGTCAGGGGTGAAACAATCCATTCCTTCTTCAGATTCAAACCCGATGTGACGATTCATACAATTGCCAGATTGAAGCCAAAAGATATCAAAATTTATAAAGCACTTGACGCAATCGTGATAGATGAAATTTCAATGGTTCGGGCTGATCTGCTTGATTGTGTTGACTACTTCTTGAGATTGAATGGCAGGGATGCCCATAAACCTTTTGGTGGGACTCAGATGATTTTTATTGGAGATCTGTATCAATTGCCTCCTGTAGTAACCTCTAAAGAGAAAAAACTTTTCAGTGAGCATTATGAGAGTGCTTATTTTTTTGATGCAAAGGTTTTTAAAAATTTACAAGTGGAATTTATTGAACTGGAAAAAGTCTACCGCCAGAAGGACGTAGATTTTATTGAACTTCTAAACAGGATTAGAAATAATACCGTTACAGATGATGATATTAGGGTCTTGAATAGTCGGGTTGGAGCAGCACTTGAAAAAGGAGAAGACGATTTCGTGGTGCACCTCACTACCCTCAACGAGATGGCATACCGGATAAACAACGAGTATCTTGAAAAGTTACCGGGTAAGGCATATCAATGGTCTGCTGATATTGAAGGTGAGTTTGACCAGAATTCCTTCCCGACTGATTATATTCTGACGATAAAACCCGGTGCCCAGATAATGATGTTAAATAATGACCCAATGGGCAGATGGATGAATGGATCAATCGGCAGGGTTTTAAATGTTCGTCAAAGTAGAAAAGCGGGATGTGATATAATAACGGTTCAGTTTCAGGAAGGGAACATAGAATATGTCACCCCTTTTACCTGGGAAGTCTTTCACTTTTATTATAACGAAAAGACAAAGATGATTGAATCAGAAACTGTCGGACGGTTTACCCAGTATCCGTTAAAACTTGCCTGGGCAGTGACGATTCATAAGAGCCAGGGCAAGACCTTTAACAAAGTAATAATTGATGTAGGAAGGGGTACATTTGCCGGTGGCCAGGTCTATGTAGCATTGAGCCGGTGCACATCATTTGAAGGGATTAGTTTAGTAAAGCCGATCAAAAAAAGGCATATATTTACCGATAAAAAGATTGTGGAATTTTTGACTAATTTCCAGTATAAATTATCAGAGAAAGAAATTCCGCTTCAAAAAAAGATTGAGATTATAAAGGATGCAATCGCCCGGAGTTGTTCACTTGAGATTGTTTATTTGAAGCCAAATGACGAAAAAAGCAAAAGGATAATCCGGCCTTTTGAAATTGGTGAATATGATTTTCAAAATAAGCGTTTTCTGGGTATCAGGGCATACTGTGATAAAAGAAAAGAAGAGAGGACATTTCGTATTGACCGGATTTTGAATTTAAAAATGGTATGACGATATTACTAAAAGAACTATTGCACTGGCATACAGCCGTCGGAGAAAAATCAATATAAATTCTCGTGGCATCAAAATATTCTCAAATGATGTATCATTATGAAATATAAGGAATTGGTAGATTATTCACATAAACTAAAATCCGTATCATCTCGTAATGAGAAGATTGAGCTTATTATTGATTTCTTGAAAAGGCTTGTACCTGAAGAGAGAATAATCGGAGTCAACTATATCGCCGGTATTATAAGGCAGGGCAAGATAAACATAGGCTGGAGTGGAATTCAGTCGGTGATGAATGTGAAGCGAACAGAGGAAATACCCTGTGATTTAAAGACAATTGATGCGTATCTTGAAAAAATTAAAAATGTTAAAGGAAGTGAGAAACTAAAAATACTTTCTGAGCTATTCGCACGCATGGATGAAAGCGAGCGTAAGCACCTTGCCTCACTGATTTTAGGTGAGATTGAACAGGGAGCAGGCGCAGGGATGGTCAAGCTCGCCCTGGCCAAGTTTTTTAACATAACCGAGCAAGAGATTGAAGATGCATATCTGAGAGAACCAGATTTAGGAATAATATACTCAAAACTAATTAAAGGTGGTAAAGAAGCAATTAAGGAATTTAAAATAAAATTATTCACACCGGTCAGACCGATGCTTGCGGAAAGCATTGAAGCGTCTGATGAATTATTTAGAGATTATAAAGATTTCATTGCCGAATATAAATTTGACGGGATAAGGATACAGGTCCATCGTCAGGGCGATGAGATAAAAATTTACTCACGCCATCTGCAAGAAATAACCGACCAGTTGCCAGAGATAATTGAAGTAGCAAAAAAGATTCCGGCTAATGAATTTATTATTGACGGAGAAGCAGTTGGATTTGATGCAAATGGCATGCCCCTGCCTTTTCAAATTCTTTCGCGGCGGACAATGCGCAAGAAGGATATCACAAAGATGAAAGAAGAGATTCCTATCCAGCCACGATTTTTTGATTTGATTTATATAGATGGTCAGGACATTACCGCTGAAGCATACAGAAGGCGGCATAAAATCCTTAAAGAAATTATTGAAAATCCATTATACCTTGTACCGCATCTTGAACCGAAGACCGATTCTGAACTTGATAGATTCCTTGAAGAGTCGATGACTGCAGGGAATGAAGGTTTGATGATTAAGATGCAGGAAAGTCCATATCAGGCAGGGAAGAGGAGAAGATTCTGGTTGAAATTAAAGCCAGCAAAGACGATTGATTGTGTGATTCTGGGTGCAGAATGGGGGCACGGAAGGAGAAGAGGATGGTTATCAAATTTACATCTTGGAATCCTTGATGAGACAAGGACAAGATATTTGATGGTCGGTAAGACATTTAAAGGCCTGACCGATGATATGCTCAGATGGCTTACCGAGAATCTGTTGAAATATAAAGTGGCTGAAGACCGATGGACAGTTTACACCAGGCCCGAAATCGTAATTGAAGTTGCATTCAATGAAGTGCAGAAGAGTCCAAAGTATGATTCAGGCTATGCCTTGAGGTTTGCACGGGTGAAAAGAATCAGGAACGATAAGATGGCTAAAGATGTAAATACCATCATAGACCTTGAAAAATATGCACGAATCAGAAGGTAGAACGAAAGATAAAACATTAAATTGCTTTCAATAGTAAAATTATCTGGTGATATGGTAGACTAAGAAAAAAAAGAATACATTTAATTCTCTTTGCAATCTTGGTTAAAGTTTCAGAATTATCGTTTGTTTCAGGTATCATCAATGTTGTAAATTCTACCTAAAACCAGAAATTTTTGCTATCTTTATATTCCGCCAGATTTTTTCTATATCAGTCCTGCTGTATTTTTCTACAATTTTCTTATCGCCTTTTATATCTACATTGTGCCAATGGTCAAAGCCCTGCTACCAGGCCAGAAATGGAAGAAAGGTTTTTCTCAATTGGATTTGCCTGGATACCATAAAAGTCAGGAGCAATCTCACCATAGATCAGAGTATGTAATACCCCATCAATATTTTTTCTCGTTTTACAGAATCCATACTTATTTACAATACATTTTCTTTCACAGGTCAAACACAATACTCCATCATTTATTTTTCTCTGGAGTCGTGCCCTTTTTGTACAGGGATTTATTGAGTTTTCAGCCATTGCAGATACAATTCTAAATCAGTCTTATGAATTTATCTATTCCCAGTCGGTCCGGAAAAATAACTACAACACAGGTGTGAAATAACACGATATCAACCAGTTCGCATCAATTCTCTTAAGCCCCAGGATACCACCCATCTGGAATTTCACAATCTCTTTATCAGGATTACCGATTATCAGTAAAGAAGTGAGCCGGCTCAAATGGGGGAGATGCCCGGCAATCATTATATTCTCTTCGGTCTTGTCAATCAGTTCTTTTATAACTGATGGGTCATCAAGGGGTGCTATACCTTTTATCTCTTCAATCACCGGTACACCAAGGATTCTGGCAATAATTTCTGCGGTCTGTTTTGCTCTTAACTTATCAGAATGGTAAATCTTTGATATTTTCAACCCCTTTCCAGAAACGATTTCTGCAACAGCCATGACATCTTTTTGTCCTTTTTCTGTGAGCGGACGGAGTGGGTCTTCGGTTTCAGATTTTGCCTCGCCGTGTTGAATCAGATATAGTTCCATTTTGCCTCCTTCGTTATTATAATCACCATGCGCTGATTTTTCAAGATAAAGATTAAGAGCACTGATACATTCAGAATCGATTTCAACAGAGTTAAATTACCATTTAAACTAAATTATTGACTGTAATCAAATTGAGAGATATAATAAGTAAATAATGGTATTGATTGAGCAGAATACTAACTCAAATAGAACCATGCCGTGCATAGTTTCAGATGTTGCACTCAGAAATTTAAAATTAAGAAAGAATGATAGTTTACTGGATGTAGGAACCTGAAATGTTCATTAAAAATTTTCTTCTGACTGGCTTACCGGGTGTAGGGAAGACAACAGTTGTAAAAAAGATTGTTGAAAGATATAAAGATAAGTGTGCGGGCTTCTATACTGAAGAGATAAGGGAAAATAATACAAGGGTCGGATTTAAATTGATAACACTGGATGGACAGAGTTGTATAATGGCACATAAAAATATCAAGAGTCCCTATCGAGTCAGTAAGTATGGAGTAAATATTGAATGTATTGAGAATATTGGTGTGCAGGCGATAAAGGATGCTATTGCAAAAAATAAGATTATCATCATTGATGAGATAGGTAAGATGGAGCTTTATAGCAGGCAATTTAGAAATGTCGTAATTGAAGCACTGAATTCAAAGGCACCTGTTCTGACAACGATTCTATATACCACAAATCCTTTCTGCGATAAAATCAAAGAACGTAAGGATGTGAGGATTTTTGAGGTAACATTATCCAATCGTGATGAACTGGTTCAGAAGATAATTGAGTTATTGATTCAGGCGAATTAAAACGGAATTAACAACTGGATTATCGGACAGGATGCTGCTACCATTGTTTCGTTTTTGTTTTATTTTTGAATCATTTTTTTCATTTTTTTTCTCGTAGGGCAAGGCTTTCTTCAAGAACCGATGGTTCTCTCAGAACCAGAGGTTAGCCTTGCGAGTAGCTAGGCAAGAAATCATTGACATATTTGGATTTTGGGTTAGAATATTACTATGTTAATCAACGTAGTTAGTAGTAAATTTT
>JAOAFX010000079.1 GCA_026416055.1 Caldifarciminota bacterium | reverse complement strand
GCCTTCATCGCACCCTCTAATAACCGCCTCAAAGCCCTTAAAACATGCTCCTTAATCACTTCCTCAACATCATCCTGATATAACACCTTGACATCACTAAAAATCTGATTAAGCTTAGCCTGAGAATAATTAAATGGATTCATAGGTGTATCCTCCTTTCAGGATTAAAATCATCCATTTTAATCATTCTTATCATAAGGAAGGATACACCTTTTTTCATTTTTTTCAAGATAAATTTCCACACTTTTAAGTATATTGCCTTTAAAAGTCAAGTGTTGACTTTTATGATTATGTTTATATAATTTGATGTGGAATCATTGAATAGACCATTTAAAATTGTGTTCTTCTTCACTCTGGTATTTTTTTATTGCCATAAAATGCCAGAGAGTGTGGGCAAGGCAAGGGATGTGGTCGTTGTTGCCTCGGAGATGGATACTGCCTTTATCAAAGAAAACCTCCAGATTTATCACTATGTTCCTCAATATGAGCCATATTTTATTTTTGTGTTCGTATCTGACACAATGTTGAAAAATGTGAAGCAATTCCACTCACTCTTCCTCTGCGGGTCGTTGAAAGATGATTTTATTTATGAACTTTTGAATGAGGAAGCACGTGTATCAACACTGAAAGATACTTTTAATCTTTTCAAGGTGAATGACCTCTGGTCAAAGAACCAGACTGTAACCATACTTGCTGTTTCAGAACCATCTTTTATAAAACAGGGCATAACCAAATACAGGAAAATGATTAAAAAAATTCTTGAAGAATCTTATTATAAGAAAGTAAAATCTTCTTTTTATAGTAAAGAAATGGATAGAAACATTAAAAACCACCTGAAGCGGTTTGGCTGGAGTATGGATATTCCAGCAGGCTGGATGATTGATTCAACCCATAAGGAAAAAAATTTTATATATGTCCACACTCATTATCCGGATCGGATAATTTTCCTCTATAAAGAGAAAGGAGAACTACCTGCCAGTGATTCCCTGGCAATTGAAAAGAGAAACAATATTACAAAAATGTTTTATGGCGGAGACTATGTTTTAAAAGACATGACCATAGCAGAAAGAATCGAATTCAAGGGTATGAAGGGATTGAGGTTGAAAGGTGTATGGCAGAATGATTCACTCGTGGCTGGTGGACCATTTTTAACTTACTTTCTAACAAGTGGTGATTCTCTATACGTCATTGATGGAATGTTATTCCTTCCTGGTGAACGTAAGACTGATTACATCATCGCACTTGAAGTTATGATGAATTCACTCCAGAAATTAGAATAAATGGCAAAGCATCCCTTGACAATCTTTAATATTTGATTAAAATAAATCGTTGGAGGCATAAATGGCCGAACAGGACTTTACCGAAATTGCCCGATTAGCGGAGCGCTATAATAAGGATCCTAAATCACGGATATTCGTACAGCTTGCGGATGCTTATAGAAAGAATAATATGGTGGATGAAGCATTAGAAGTTCTCAAACAGGGATTACAATACCATCCCCAGTATCCACTTGCCCATCTCATCCTGGGAAAGTGTTATTTTGATAAACGAATGTTCAATCAGGCAAAAGAAGCACTTGAAAAGACTATTGAGCTCGATCCGGTAAATGTCGTTGCGCTCCGGTTGCTTGCTCAGGTTTGTGAAAATTTAAAAGATGAATCAGGTCAGATAAAGGCTTATAAAGGGATAATCGCAATCGATCCAAGTGATGAAACGGCAAGGAATAAACTTGCCCAGCTTGAAGCAATCCAGAAGAAAGGTGAAATCTACACCCTCACCCTTGCCCAGGAATATGAAAAACAGGGTAATCTTGAAGAGGCGTTAAAGGTGTATGAGCATTTGAGTTTTATGGACCCCACTGACCTGGCGATAAAACATAAAATAAATGAATTGAAGAATAAAATTTCAGGAGTCGTTCAGGAAATAAAGCAGATTGAAGAACAAAAAATTGCCGAGATGAAAATGGAAAGCTATTTCCAGCCTGAAGAGATAGCAGTTACCCCTGCAGTGGAAATTCCAAGCCCCCCTGAACCTCAATTGGGTGAACGAATTGTGGACCTTGACCAGACCGTTGCACCACCAGTGGTGGAAGAATCAAAACCACCAATTGAAGAAGAGATTGTAGCACCAGTAGCCCAACCCGAAGAATCGCCAGGTATCGAAGAATCAGAAGAAGTTCTCTCACTTGAAGAATTCCTGATTGAACCCGTTGGAGAAAAAGAGCAACCGACAAGTGAAACACCTCTACAGGCAGAAACAACAACAGCCTCACCAGAAATTCAGATGGTGAGTGAAGAAACTATTGAAAAACCAGTCGTCGAAGAACCTGCTACTCCTACGATTGAAAAAGCAGCCGTTGCTGAACCGGTAAGCGTGCAACCCACGACAGCGGAAATAACAGAAATTCCATCAGTAAAAGAATTGTTGACGAGCCCGGTTGAAGAAAAGACCGAACAGGTAACGGAAATGGTAGTGGAAGAAAAGAAGGAACCAGTAAAACCCGTTGAAGAGAAACCGGTTGAACCAAAGACACCTCTGCCCGAAGAGGAAAAAAAGAAAGAAGAAACCCCAAAGCCAAAAGAAGAAGATTTTAAATCGTTCCAGGAGTGGCTCCAAAGTTTATTAAAATAAAATTATGAATATAAAAAAGATAAAAGAACTAGTTAAAATTTTAGAAGAAAGTCCCCTCATCGAAATTGAATACACTGATTTCTGGGGAAGGAAGCTAAAGCTATCAAAAGGTGATGGATTCCAGAAAGTGAGGCCGACAGAAACAAAGTCCACAGTGCCTGAAGTTAAAGAAAAAGAACAGGCAACACCCCAGGCGGTTTTGCCAAAGGAACAGGAGAAGAAAGAAGAGACTCCCAAAAAAAATCTGGTTGCAATCCGTTCACCGATTGTCGGTACATTTTATCGAGCACCAGCACCTGATGCACCGCCTTATGTAGAAGTAGGTGATATTGTGAAGCCAGGACAGGTTGTCTGCATCGTTGAAGCAATGAAGTTAATGAACGAAATTGAATCAGATGTGGCAGGTAAGATTGTGCAGATTCTTGTCAAAAATGAAGAACCTGTTGAATACAACCAGGAATTATTTTTAGTCGAGCCATTATAACAATTTAGATTGATAAATTAAATATGGAACTTAAATCTCTACTCGAAAAAATGATGAAAGTAAATGCCTCAGACCTCCATCTCAAGGCTGGGGCACCACCTGTATTCAGAATTGATGGAAGACTCGTCATTGAAAAATCTGAGTCACTGACTCCTGAAGTTCTCAAGACGATGGCTTATCAAATAATGACTCCTTCCCAGCAGCAAACCTTTGAACGGATGAAGGAAATGGATTTTGCTATAGGTGTGCGCGGGGTTGGACGTTTTCGTGTAAATATCTTTCTGCAGAGAGGCAGTATTGCGATTGCAATGCGTGCCATTCCCATGTCAGTAAAAAGAATTGATGAACTCAATCTACCACCGATACTGAAGGAACTTGCACTCAAGCCCAGGGGATTGATACTCGTGACCGGAACTACAGGTAGTGGCAAATCTACGACCCTTGCTGCCATGATTGAACATATCAATGAAAATGTTTCAAAACATATCATCACGATTGAAGATCCTATTGAATATCTGTTCCGTGATAATCTTTCGGTTATAAATCAACGTGAAGTCCTTATGGATACAATCTCATTTTCCATTGCCCTGCGCCATATTTTACGGCAGGATCCCGATGTCATTCTCATCGGTGAAATTCGTGATCGCGAGACGATGGATGTAGCTTTAAAAGCTGCAGATACCGGACATCTGGTAATGTCCACCCTCCACACCCTAAATGCCACAGAAACAATCAACCGCATCATATCATTCTATCCACCCCACCAGCACCAGCATATTAGGGTCTTACTCGCTGCGACACTCGTTGGCGTTATATCCTTAAGGCTACTACCAAGGGCTGATGGAAAAGGCAGGATTCCGGCTGTAGAAATCCTTGTTGCCACCCCAACGATAAAAGAATACCTGTTAGACCCGGTGAAGACCCTGTTGATACAGTCTGCTATCGAAGAAGGATACGGACAGTATGGTATGCAAACATTTGACCAGTCCATATTCCGTCTTTATAAAGATGGTTTAATTTCTTATGATGATGCAATCCAGGCTGTCTCCAATCCTGATGAATTTAAACTGAGACTCGTCGGGATTGAGGCGACTGCTGAGCGGGGCTGGGGTTCTTTCGAGAAAAAGTAGTGAGATTTGAAAAAATACTCATCGCCAACCGCGGTGAAATCGCAATAAGAATAATTCGTGCCGCAAAAGAACTAAATTTAAAGACCGTTGCGATCTATTCTGAAGCCGATGCCGATGCCCTCCATACACGCCTGGCTGATGAAGCGGTCTGTATCGGACCTCCACCAGCACGGGATAGTTATCTCAATATAACCCGGATTATCAGTGCCGCTGAAATTACTGGAGCAAGGGCAATCCATCCAGGGTATGGTTTTCTCTCAGAAAATGCTGAATTTGCTGAAATATGTGAGTCATGCGGTATAATATTCATCGGACCAAAACCAGAACATATCCGGGCAATGGGTGATAAGATCAAAGCAAAAGAAACATTTGCGAAATTCGGAGCTGCCGGGATTCCAGGTAGTGATGGTGAGATTGAGAATATCAGGGATGCGAAAAAAATTGCTCTCAAGATCGGTTATCCGGTTATCTTAAAGGCTGCAGCAGGCGGTGGGGGTAAAGGTATGAGAATTGTGCGTGATGAAGATGAAATGGAATCAGGATTCCGAATCGCCCAGGCAGAGGCAAAGGCTGCATTTGGAGACCCTCGTTTATACATTGAGAAATATATTGAAAAGCCGAGGCATATAGAAGTTCAAGTCCTCGGTGATGGTGAAGGGAATGTTGTGGCATTGGGAGAAAGGGAATGTTCAATCCAGAGAAGACATCAGAAGTTGATTGAAGAATCGCCTTCAGTCGCAGTCGATGAAGAATTGAGGAAAAAATTGATGGAAACTGCAATTCGGGCATCGGCAGGTATTGGCTACCAGTCCGCGGGAACGATTGAATTTCTCATGGATGAAAATAAGAATTTTTATTTCATGGAGATGAACACCAGAATTCAGGTTGAACACCCGGTTACTGAGATGGTTACAGGAATTGATATTCTAAAAGAACAGATAAAGATCGCACTGGGTGAGAAGATTTCTTTCAAACAGGATGATATAAAATTACGGGGACACGCAATTGAATGTAGAATAAATGCCGAAGATCCTGAAAGGAATTTTGCGCCATGTCCCGGGAAAATCACTTTTTTCCACATGCCCCAGGGAATTGGCGTCCGCTTTGATACCCACATCTTTGCTGGCTATACAATCCCGTACACTTATGATTCTTTGATCGGCAAACTCATCTGCCACGGCAATTCTCGGCTGGAGGCAATTGCCCGGATGAAAAGGTCTCTTGAAGAAATTGTCATCGAAGGAATTACTACAACCATTCCTTTTCATTTAAAGGTGATGAACAACGAAAAATTCATCTCTGGAGATATCTCGACAAAATTTCTTGAAGAAAATTTTAAACTCAAATAGTGTTAAGTATACTACGCAGAAATTGACCGGTATAGGAATGTTCATTATTTGCAACATCCTCAGGTGTACCCGTACAGACAATCCTTCCGCCTTCTTCTCCTCCTTCAGGTCCTAAGTCAATTATCCAGTCTGCACATTTTATCACCTCAAGATTATGTTCAATCACAATTACAGTATTACCTCTGTCTACAAGCTGGTTTAAAACATCCAAAAGTAATTTCACATCTTCAAAATGGAGTCCGGTCGTCGGTTCATCAAGGATGTATAATGTTCTACCGGTGGCAATCTTGGATAACTCTTTAGCAAGTTTTATCCGCTGGGCTTCGCCTCCGGAGAGGGTTGTTGCAGGCTGTCCGAGTTTTATATAACCAAGCCCGACATCGTATAATAACTTGAGTTTACGCTTTATTGGTGGAATGTGCTGGAAAAATTCAAGTGCCTCAGATACCGACATATTTAAAACATCGCTTATATTTTTGCCTTTGTACTTTATCTCCAGGGTCTCACGATTAAATCGCCTGCCCAGGCATGCATCACAGGTGATATAGACATCAGGTAAAAAATGCATCTCAATCCACAAAATTCCACCGCCTTCACACTGTTCGCAACGGCCGCCTGGAACGTTGAATGAAAATCGCCCGGGTTTATAACCCCGCACCTTTGCCTCTGGCAATGATGCAAATAATTCCCTTATTGGAGTGAATGCACCTGTATAGGTTGCGGGATTGGAACGTGGTGTCCGTCCAATAGGGGATTGGTCAATATTTATCACTTTATCAATCTGTTCAATACCGATGATCTCTTTATACTCACCCGGTGGATATTTTGAGTGGTAGTATTCCTGGGCAAGTGCCCGGAAAAGTGTATCCACGATAAGGGTTGATTTTCCTGAACCACTCACTCCTGTGACACAGACAAATACACCGAGTGGTATTTCTACATCTATTGACTTCAGATTATTTGCCCTTGCCCCACGTATTATCAACACCCCTTTTTTCTGGCGGCGTTTTGCAGGAATTTCTATCTTTTTTCTTCCTGATAAATACTGGCCGGTGATTGAATTTTGATTTTTTGCCACTTCATCGGGTGTTCCTGCACATACTACATTACCACCTTCCTCACCTGCACCAGGACCAAGGTCAATTACATAATCGGCGCTGCGGATTGTTTCCGCATCGTGCTCAACCACCAGAACGGTATTACCGAGGTCACGCAATGATTTTAATGTATCGAGCAATCTCTTGTTATCACGCTGATGCAATCCAATAGAAGGTTCATCAAGGATGTATAATACTCCAACGAGACCTGAGCCAATCTGTGTTGCAAGTCTTACCCGCTGTTCTTCACCACCGGCAAGGGAATCAGTGGTTCGGTCAAGCGTAAGATAATCAAGCCCGACCGAGTTCAAAAATTCTAACCTTCGGATTATCTCTCTTATCACATCTTTTGCCACAACCCTTTCTTTTTCTGAAAGTTTTAGATTTTTGAAAAAATTCAGGGCATTTTTCACTGAAAATTCTGTAATTTCTGCGATGTTCTTATCATTCACCTTAATTGAAAGGCTCTGTGGTTTCAATCTTCTCCCTTTGCAATCCGGACAGGGTGTAATTACCATATAGTCTTCAATCTCTTCACGGACTGCCTCGGAGCTCGTTTCATGAAATCTCCTCATCAACTCTGGTATCACACCTTCAAACATCTCCTGAAAGATGCCCCTTCCTGAACCATCCCTGCGGATATATTCTACTTCAATCGGTACATTTTCGCCGTAAAGAATCGTCTCTCTAACTTCAGAGGGCAATTTATTAAATGGTTTTTCAAGGTCAAATTTCAATTTCTTCGCCAGCCCTTTCAAGATTGCCGTGCGCCAAGAGCCCGGCAATCCATAGGGCTTTATTGCACCATCAAGTATGGAAAGATTTGGATTAACAATCACTCTTTTCGGGTCTATCTCCATCTTCGTACCCAGACCATCGCATGTCTCACATGCACCGTATGGTGAATTGAAAGAAAACATCCTGGGCGAAATCTCTGGATAACTTATACCGCAGTTTACACAGGCGAGCTTCTGGCTGAATATCCTTTCCTCTTTTGAATCGATTATCACGATTAAAAGCCCCTCACCCTCTTTCAAGCCTATCTCCACTGAATCTGCGAGCCTTTTTCTTATTCCTTCTTTCAATACAATCCGATCGATGACAATCTCAATGTTGTGTTTCTTGTAGCGCTCCAGTTCTGGAACATCTTCAATCTCAAAAATTTTTCCATCAACCCGCACCCTGACATAACCCCTTCTTTTTAATTTCTGAAGATGTTCTTTATATTCACCTTTTCTTCCCCTTATAACCGGTGCCAGAATCTCAATCTTTGTTCCTGAAGGATAAGAAAGTATTCCATCAACAATCTGGTCTGTGGTCTGGGATTCAATCCTGCGGCCGCATTGATAGCAGTAAGGAACACCGATGCGGGCGAATAATACCCTTAAATAATCATAGATTTCAGTTACAGTACCAACTGTAGAACGAGGATTCCTGGCTGCAGTCCTTTGTTGGATTGCGATCGCTGGTGAAAGTCCTATAATCTCATCGACATCAGGCTTATCCATCATACCCAAGAACTGCCTTGCGTATGCGGAGAGAGATTCTACATACCTTCTTTTTCCTTCGGCATAGAGGGTATCAAATGCTAACGAGGATTTTCCTGAGCCCGATATTCCTGTGATAACTACCAACTTATTTCTGGGAATGAAAACATCTATATTTTTCAGGTTATGTACTCTTGCGCCCTTAACCCTTATGCCGTCAATCAGATCTGACATTTTCTTTTTGAGAAATCAGGAAAAAAGCATTAAATCTTCCATAAGTAAGAATAGTGAAAATCCTTTTTTAAAAGAAAAGAATATCAACCATACTCTATTTTAGTCATAATGGGGTATGTGTCAAGGAGCGATTTTACAGACTCTTCTCTACTTTTTAGTTTAATGGTTTTTGTTTTCCTGAGCGACTTCCCAGTCGCGATAATATCTATCTAAGCGGAAAATTCATTTTCAGTCGGATGAAATATCAAACGTAGGGCGAGGCTTTAGCCTTGCATTTTATTGCAAACCTGAAGGTTTGCCCTGCATTATCACAACCTTACGGATTACACAACTACCCTCAAGACTCAATCTGATGAAATATACACCCAGGGGAAGATGGGAAATTTTTAATGTTTTCTGATGATAGCCGGGATTCTTTATCTCGTTGACCAAAACATAAATCAACCTGCCTGAAACATCATATAG
>JAOAFX010000078.1 GCA_026416055.1 Caldifarciminota bacterium | reverse complement strand
CCCGCAGGCCGGGGGTTCAAATCCCTCCAGGCGCGTGGTGGTAAAAATGCTAAATCCAATAGCCGCAGGCTATCCGCAAAATCGTTTTGGCGAAAAGGCTGGGCTTTTAATTCTTGTCCATAAGATATAAACGCAAGGCTAAAGCCTTGCCCTACATTCGCGCTTGTTCATAAGATAAAAATGCAGGTCTAAAGCCCTGCCCTACGAATATTAAGCATTGTAAACAAAAATGTACTCTATCCTGTTTCACTCATACCTTAATGCCTCAATAGGATTGAGTGAGGCAGCCTTCCGGGCGGGATACATACCGAAAAATATACCGACAGCGGCTGAAAATCCAAAACCTAAAATAATCATCCATAGACTCACGGCTGCCTTGAGTGGCGAGACAATTGAAATTAATAAAGCAAGTAGAACACCCAGAATTATTCCAATAATTCCGCCCACAAGGGCAAGGACAGATGATTCAGTCAGAAACTGGAGGAGAATATTCTGATTTGATGCACCTACCGCCTTGCGAATCCCAATTTCTCGTGTGCGCTCTGCAACTGAAACCAACATAATATTCATTATTCCGATTCCACCAACAATCAAGGATATTACGGCTATCGCCACAATCGCTACAAAACCAACCCGGGTTATATTCTGATATAATTCAAAAAGCATCTGCTGTGTTCCCAATTCAAAATTATCGGGTTCATCAAGACGGAGCCCGCGGCGTCGTCTCATCAACTCTCTTATCTCATCCATTGCCCTTTCCACCATTTTTGGTTTTGGCACGACACTTATTGTATAACCGCCAAAAGCTTTTTCAAACACGGTTGCCCTGCGCCGAGGAAAGGTTTTATCATAAAATGTATAAGGAATGACGATAAGATTATCCATACTTTGTCCAAGGAATGACCCTTTCTCTTTATATACACCAATAATCTTTATCCGGTGCGCGCCGATATTTAAATCCTTTCCAATTGGGCTCTCATCGCCAAACAGATTTTTTGCAACATAGGATCCAATAACACCAACATTTCGTTTATAAAGAATATCATCGAAATTGAGATCGCGACCAATTTCAACTATATAATTATATGCCTTTGAAAAATCTTCACTTGAACCCTCAATTGAAGTCTGTGCAACCTCTTTATCCCGATATTTTAACTTCGCAAAATTTTGCTCAATCGTTGGTATCGCTGTCTCAACCGAAGAAAGTTGTTTAATGGCAAGTGCATCCTCCGGTGTTAAATCAGGACGTTCGGCAATTTCCTCAAAATTTGTCGGACCCATACGGACCATTGAAAACTTGGTCACAAATATCAAATCTGAGCCAATGGAGCGAATTTGTTTTGCCACGGATTGATTTAAACCTTCAATGAGTGAAAGGATTGCAATCACTGTAGTAACACCAATGATGATACCGAGAGTCGTAAGAAAAGAACGCATTTTGTGTGCCCTAAAAGTCTGGAATGCTAAATTAAGAATCTCACCCATTATCAATCACTCTACAATCTTTCCATCAATAAGCCTGATAACCCGCTTTGCGTGTTGTGCAATGTTCGAGTCATGGGTCACCAGAACAATAGTTCTGCCCTCACTGTGTAATCTGTCAAATATTTCCATTATCTCACTTCCTGTTTTTGTATCCAGATTGCCGGTTGGCTCATCAGCGAAGATAATTTTGGGATTATTGACCAAGGCACGAGCAATTGCTACCCGCTGGCATTCACCACCCGATAACTCATTTGGTCGGTGTCTCATCCTCTCCGCCAGTCCAACCTTTTTTAGCATCATCTCAGCCAGTTCCAACCGTTCTTTTTTCTTAACTCCGGCATAGATCAGCGGCAGTGCAACATTTTCTAAGGCTGAGAGCCGGGGTAGTAGATTAAAATTCTGAAAAACAAAACCGATATATCTATTTCTAATTCGTGCCAGTTCAGCATCTGTATAATCTGAAACTTTTTTTCCCTCAAAATAATATTCCCCACGGGTTGGTGTATCAAGACAACCCAGTATATGCATTAATGTAGATTTTCCTGAGCCTGATGGACCCATAATAGATATATATTCGTTGGCTTCTATTTCTAAGCTTACCCCCCGCAATGCCTCAACCTCAACTTTGCCCATCGTGTATATTTTGTAAATATCTTTTGCCAGGCAGAGCATTTTTAAAAGTTCAGTGCAACCAGAAATCTTCTATTCATCTGCCCCTTTTTCCAGACCTTTGAATTCTACCCTTGCTCCATCCTTTAGTTTTGAGAGGACACGATATGGTCCAACAACGACTGTATCGTTTTCATTAATGCCCGAAATCACTTCTATTTCAGTATCACTTGATATACCAGTTTGAATTTCTTTAAGTACTGCCCTTCTCCTTTTCACAACAAAAATTGATTCAGTCAGTTTGTCCTTTACTTTTCTTTTGCCAACCGCCTGAATTGGGACTTTTAAAATATTAGCCTTTTTGCCTGTAAATATCTCTGCCTTAACATTCATTCCCGGTCTCAGTCTTTCTGAATAATTATCAAGTTCAATTTCAACTTCAAAATCGGTGGCTTTTTCGGTGGTCGGTGTTATCGAAGTGACCGGCATTAATCCAACTTTTACTACCTTGCCTTTGAAGATAGAATCAGGTAGGGCATCAGCAATAACTTCAGCTTCCTGACCTAATTTTACTTTAGGAACTTCGGTTTCATCAATTTTTACTACTGCAATCATCCTGGACATATCCGCAATCGTTGCCAGAACTGTTCCTACATAATTGAGTGTTCCCATTACCGCAGTTTCACCTTCTTCAATATTTAGTTTCATGACCTTGCCTGAAATTGGTGCATAAATCTTTGTCTTTTTATATGTATCTAATGCCTGCTCGTAGGTTGCCTTAGCCGATTCATAATTCAATTCGGCATTTTCAAAATTTTCTTTACTGATTAACCCTTTCTCATAGAGACTTTTGGTCCTGTTGAAAACTTGTTCAGCTTGTTTGAACCTTACTTCAGAAAGTTTATAATTAGCCTTTGCCTGAGTGTCATCAATTTCAATCAACAAACTACCTTTTTTTACAAAATCACCCTCTTTATAGTAAATCTTTTTTATTCTGCCAATAGTCTCTGCCGAAATGTCAACCTGTGCTTTTGCCTTTAATTCACCATCGGCGCTCACCTTTGAGACAATTTCACCCCTTTTTACCACTTCAACCTCAACCCTCTCACCACCTGAATCCTGACGCAGATTAAGAATAATAATTAAAGCCACAACTATAATAACAGATATGATTATCAACGTTTTCTTCATTGTTCCCCCAGTATCGTCTTTCCTAATACATAAGAAAGTGTCGCTTTTTGAAGATAGTAATCATTCAATGCCTGGACATAGTTTACCCGGGCGTTGTAATAATCTTCTTCTGTCCGCAATAAATCCAAAAGTGAAATTACGCCCAGATTATATTGTTCTTTTGCTATAATTATCGCTTCTTCGGCAAGTTCCAGACTCTTTCGGGAAAGCCTTAATTTATCAATAGATTCCTGCAAGTTGTAGTAACTTGTGTATAGTGCTTTCTCTGATTCGAGAACAGTTCGCTCCAGATTGTATCTCTTTATCTTCAATTCTTTCTTGGCATTGAGATAATTAAAAATTAATTGTTTAATATCAAAAATTGGAAAACTGATATTTATTCCGTAATTCTTCGTCGCATTATCTTTGAGATAATCAAAATCTAAGGAAAACGAATCAATACTTGTATTATATCCATAAAAAACAGAAATCCTGGGTAGAAATGCTAAAGAAGAGAGCCATAAATTTGTCCGGGCAAGACTGTGCATCTGTCTTGACAGTCTAATATTCAAATTTGCAACAAAAAGCAAATTTTTAAGAGAATCCAGAGAAGGCAATGTAAGTGTATCAGGTTCTGATAGGGCATCGGCGGGATAGACATGATGTTCAATCATTAACAATGATTTTATTTCCTGTTGTGCCTGAATCTCAATGTTTTTTGCACGAGTATGATTCTGAAGGGTCTGGAGATAAAATACTTCAGCCTGAAGGAGTTCAAGTCTTGATGCAGCACCAAGCTCATATTTAGTCTCCACCAGCTTTTTGTTTTCTACCGCTCGTTCCAGTGCTTTTTGAGATGAATTTAAAAGTTCATAAGCGGTTATGAGATTATAATAAGACTTTTTTATATTTAAAACCAAATTTGCAATCTCCTGACTGTGTTGTATTGAAGTTCCTTTCTCCTGACCCCTGGCAACGACGATTGAACTTATCACATCAAGATCAAAGACAGGCATTGAGAAATTGATTGAACCTGTATAACGCTCTGTAGTCAAACTTTGATATTCACTCTTCGTCCAGGAGCTGGTAGTTGAAGTCGTAGGCAAAAGATAAGAAAGTGCCTTATAAAATTGGACCCTGGATTTTGCCAGATTCTCCCGGGACTCCAGGTAGGTTGGGCTTTGTTTCAATGCTATATCGATCGCTTCCTGCAGCGAAAGCGTATCAATTTCTAAAAATAAAATAGATAAAATAATCATATAGGAGCATTATACATAATTTAAATAGATATTCAAGTACCTTTATTCATTTTTGACACAAAATGCTCGGGATTCCCATAGAATGACTTCAAACGCTCAACAAAAATGGAAAATTCGCTATCATTAAAAGCATCATCTGTAATTCTGATCCTTGGTCCCTGGAAAATAGTTACACCTGGAAATGGTTTGAATTTCCTACCACCGGTTAAAATGTTGATGACCCGTCTGCCGAGTTTACTGAAGAAATCAATATCAGTTATCTGATTTTTTTCAACCCTGGTCAATTTTTTCTCTTTACCTCTATAGAGACTTATACCGTTTTTGTCTATCTCAATAACCCTTATCCCTTTCTTTTCCCAGATAAGAAAATCTATAACCATATATAATACCAGTATGGCCAATCCTATTATGAACAGAACAGTAGTATAAGAACCACGAATTCTAAGAAGAAGAAATAATAATATCCCGCCAGCAATGATACCGCCAAAATTCGTATAGACCATATACCTAATTTTTCCCTCAATCCTGAAGACAATATCATTTTTTTCTTTTATTTCATAATCATCATTCATCGTCTTATCCTATCATTCGTATGCCTTTCTTTAAATCTGATAATTCAATTTTTTCCTCAAAATTCTTAATGGTTGTGGTTTCAAAAAATTCATCTTTTTTCAATACTCGCTCAGTAGATTTATCTTTTGCCAAGGAGATAAGATTTTGCCGAATATAAACTCTGCTTTTTATAATTGAAATACGGTCACGGGAATCTATTTCCGATATTGTCCTGTCTATCACCAGTAAGCCGTTATTCAAAAATTCCATTGCTGTATTAAAATTACCCAGACTGAAGGCAATCATTCCGAGCCAGTTAAAGACATCGGAAATCAATTCTTTATCATTGGTTAACAATAATTTCGGAAATATTTTATTTATCAGAACAACGAGTGAATCGATATTGTCGTGGTTTAAATAATATTCCCCCTTTATCATCATTATTTTTATTTCACCTTCAATGTAATTTGCCTCCCCTGCAAGTTTTTCTGATTCATTCAAAAATTTTTTAAACTTTTCATAATCATTCTTATTAAAATAGGCATTTGTGAGGTCGATGAGCGTATTTATTTGTTCTTTTTTATTATCCTCGGACTTATAGAGGTTCAAAAGTTCTTCTTTAATTTTAATTGCATTATCAAAATTATGCCGGCGATTATGGACGAGATATTCAATCCCGAGAATTAACTTCAAATAATCCATATTTTTTGATTCCCGGGCACTAATTTTGCCGATCTCACATATTCTCAATGTCGTATCTGCAGGTAGATGGTCGAAAAAAAGCTGTGCGAGTTTGTAAAAAATCCGTGATAAAGTCCAGTGGTCATTTATTTTTTTCAAAGTCTCTGCACTTCTTATATAATACTCTGAAGATTGGTTAAAGTTATCAATCAATTTGTGCAAATCACCCAGATTTTCTGAAGATAATGCATAACCTTCAAGATAATTTATAGAATCGGCAAGTGATAAAGCCATCACACCGTATTTAATGCCTGCAATAATGCTATCCCCGGGGATAACAAAATATGATTTACATAAATCATTGAGAACATCAACTTCACCTTTACGGTCTTTATAATTTTGATAAAGTTTTAATGCATTTAAATAAGCCGTACGTCCCAGCGAGCCATTATGGAATAGATAGATATAATTTGCACCGAGTGAATGGTATGCTTGAGTTAATGTGGTGGTATCTCCGACAGACTTTGCCTTTTCTATCGCCCTGAGATAATAATATTCAGCTGAGTCTTCCTTTTCTTCGTTTAAAAATGTTTCACCGAGCTCATAATAAGTCTTTCCCAGAACCAGGATAATTGATCCTTGTAATGATTTTTGATTCAGTATTTCAGCATAATTGAGCGCCGTTTCAAAATCAATTGCTGATTCTTTATATTGGTTGAGGTCTTTGTATAAAACACCTCTGAGGAATAAAACCTTGAGAATGCCAGCAGAATCCATTATTGCATATTTACTCTTTAGCGATTGATTGTAAAATTCTAATGCCTTATCATCATTATTGAGCCTTCCATAGATAAAACCTATCGTTGCCAGGCAATCCGAATATTTTTTCGTGTCTTCCATTTTCTCATAGATGCCAAGCAATTCTTCAGCATTCCTGAGTGCATTTTCAAAACTTCCCGATTTAATCTGTTCGGCAATTACTCTGTCTAAACTATCGGCTCTGGTTGCTAACCCGGTATGATTAAATAAAATTATTAGTAAAATACTTAACATATTACTACTTCAATGTAGTCATTACCACAGGCATTATTAGTACAATTTCTTTCTTTTTTCCTTACCTTTAATTATTGATATCACAATCTGTATTAAACCAATGAGAATTAATAGTAAACCAGTGTAACCGATAATCATGAAGATATAAAAATAACCATCTGATTTACGAAAATTCGGCAAGAAGACTGATGCAATAATCAAAAAAATAACACCAGCAATAATTAACTCCAAGGGTGAACCCAAAAATTTTCTTTTTTGTGTTATGTCTGATTTTTTCTCTTCTCTTATTTTTTTACTTGCAATCAGTTCTAAAACGATACCGCCGATAAAACAACCAATCCCACCAATTATCAAATAAAGCGAAATGATGGAACCAGAATAGGCAAAAAACAACCCTACAACAAATAAAATCGCACCAATAATAATAACAGGAAATTTCATATTCACCTCTCTTTTCAATTTTTAATTTTAATCCTCCCAGTATTCACTACCATGGGCATCAACATAACCACTCTTTCCATTTAAACTAATGCGTGCCAGCCCTTTATAAAAATTATTCACATCATCATATTTAGGCTTCACAATTTCCTTTCCCGTAATATCAACAAAACCCCATAACCCATTGGAGTACACAGGAGCAATGTTCTCCTGAAACAGTTCAACATCAACAAAGACGAATTCATCATTAACCTGTGGCAATTGCTCGTATTTTGTAGATACAATTTCATTACCATTTTTATCGACAATTCCCCAGAGTCCTTTTTGTGCAACTGCGGCATAACCATCTCTATAAATTCTTATATCATCATACCGAAAATCTCTGACGACTTTTCCACTACGCTCAATAAACCCCCATTTGTTTTTCATTTTTGCCGCAAGCACATTTCCCACCATCCACACTTCATCATATTTCGGCTGGATGATTTCTTCTCCAGTCCTGGTAATAGCACCGTATTTTCCTTCCATGCCTATCGGTGCCATTCCTTGAGAAAAATTGTGGACAAAATCATATTTTAATGGTATAACCTCTTTGCCATTTTTATCAATGAAACCCCATTTGTTATTTAATTTTACTGCAGCCAGTCCTTCAAAAAATGGGAAGGCTTCATCATACTTTGGCTGTATCACTTCCTTGCCATCTAAATTAATAAATCCATATTTTTCATTCGCATAAATTCGCAGCATATCCTCCCTGTATTCATATTCATTTTCCAATATTGTACCGTCATTATCGTAGTATTTTGGTGGCAATATTATCCGACCGTTTATATCCATCACTCCAATCCTCAAGCCTTCTCTAAAGATTATTCTTCCTTCACTAATTGATAAAATGCCATCGTATTCACAGGGTAAAATTATTTTTCCCGATTTATCAATTAATCCATATTTAAATTCTTCGTAACCGAATTCATCTGTCTTCTGTTTATAGATTAAAATGTAATCATCTGAAAGATGAGTGTATTGTGCTACCCAGCAACCTTCCGGAAGAATCATTATACCAGTTCTATCAATATAACTCTGTTTATCATCAATCTTAACCATAGCAATACCATTAGAAAAAGAGCTCGCCTCGTTATATTGAACTGGTATAACAAGTTTGCCCTCTTTATTAATGTATCCCCATTTTTCACCAACCATTACCGGTGCCAGACCCTCTGAGAATCCATAAGCATCATCGTATTGAGGTGGAATGATTTCCTTGCCATTAGTATCCACAAAACCATATTTGTCTTTCAACTTAACCAATATCATTCCTTCGCGGGTCAACTGTATTTCATCGTATTTCAATTCAATTACTTCTCTTCCTGTCTTATCCACACAACCGTATTTGTTATTCTTCATAACAACTGCAAAACCAGTTATGTCATCGTATCGCCACACTTCATCATACTTACATTCTACAATTATTTTTTTGTTTCTATCACAGAATCCCCATTTGTCTCCTTTGCGGTATGGGATAAGCTCTGGTGGTTCAGGAAGTGTTCCTGCTAAAAGACATTTTATGATTAGTAAGGACAACATCAATAAAGTTTTTTTCATCATAACCTCCTTTATCAGTTTTTCGTTTTATTTCCAATATTCACAACCCAAACTCCACATAGCCAACAATAAATCCTCCCTTGCCAACAAAAATAACCTCTCTGGAGACCTCTCTCTGGT
>JAOAFX010000077.1 GCA_026416055.1 Caldifarciminota bacterium | reverse complement strand
GGGTCAACGATTGAAATCATTGCACCGGCAGTGGTGTACGGGGATACGGTAGGAGGACCAAAGCCGCCCCCTCCGCCACCACCGCCGATTGATTAGTTTAGTGAAAAGGGGCCTTTTATGGGACCTGCCCACCTCTATGAGGTCAAGATGATAGACGGTTCCAGATATCGTGGTGAGATTGCCTACCGGGACGATAAAATGATTGTTCTGAAGTTAAACAGATATGACAAATCTGGCATAATCCCGAAAATCCGGCTGTTTTACAATGGAATAATGAGCATCCAGGAACTCGGCTGGAGGAGAAGGTTTTAATTATTTTAACTGCGGGCAGGGAATATTCTTTCCCTGCCCTTAAAGATTTCTTAAGCAATAAAGATGGGTGAAATTATAACTTTTATTTCAGTAGTTTTATTATTAATTTCGGCTATTTTATCGCTAATATATTCAAGAAATCCACCAGGAAAAGTCTGGTTTTTTCAAGGTGTAGCATTATTTTCAATAGCACTTAAGTATTTTCTCAGTCTAATCGGTATGCAATTTGTTGCGTCAGTACTGGAAATCCTTATTTTGCTCGGCGCAATCCTTGTTTTTATAAGTGTTCTATTCATACCTGGAATTTACCGGGAAATGGAAAAAACGAATATCCAGCTCAAAGGGCTCTGGGAGATAGATAGAATAATAATCAGCGGATTGACACCTTCAAGCATCCTCGGTTCAATCAAAAAAACAGTCGCTGAGGTACTGGGGTGTGATGCTCTTGCGATATACACTGCAGAGCCTGGCAGAGCGGATTTAAATGTCTTTACCAATTATAATTTAAACGAAGAGTTTCACAATGAGATAATTGGTAAGAATAAGGATTTCCTCAACAGAATTATCAGGACAAGAAAAAGCCAGATAGTGACCGGGCGCGGAGATGATAAAAATTTAGGTGAACTTTTAAAAAAATATGGTTTTACATCCTGTATCGGTGTTCCTCTAATTTTAAGAGGCATACCTTTTGGTGCATTATTGATTTTTTCTCACACCAGAAGAAATTATGATAAGCAGGAACTACAATACATGGAAGGGATTGCCCGGCAGCTGGTAATTACGATAGATAGAATCCAGGCGATAGAAAAGATGAAAGAGATGAGTGTGGAAGCGGTCCATGCCCTTGTCCAGGCGATTGAGATGCGCGATCCGACTACAAAGGGGCATTCTGCACAGGTGGCTGAGCTGGCACAGGAAATTGCCCGAAAAATGGATTTCCCCGAGAGTAAACTGCATTTAATAAAATTTGCGGGATTACTCCATGACGTGGGTAAAATCGCAGTGCCTGAGTCCATTCTGCGAAAACCCGCAGAACTGGACGAATATGAGTGGGTGATAGTAAAAAAACATCCAATCCACAGTATGAATATTATCAAACCGATAAACAATCTTCAGGAAATCTGTAAATGGGTATTACACCACCACGAGCGATGGGATGGCTCAGGTTATCCTGATGGATTGAAGCATGAAGCGATCCCGATTGAATCACGAATACTGGCTATCTGTGATGCCTACTCAGCAATGGTGAGCGACCGACCGTATAGAAAAGGGCTTACGATTGAATACGCTTTAGAAGAAATTCAGAGATGTGCAGGAAAACAGTTTGACCCTGAAATTGTAAAATTATTTTTGAAGATTCCTGAAGTTTTATTAAAAAATTTAAATGAAAAAAATTTACAAATAAACAACGGAAAAAGAGAACATCGATTGTAAACCTTAGATTTTTTACACTGGCATTACATTTTTCACCCACAGCAGTTTATCAGTCGAATTCTGTTGACTTTTTTTAAATTATACATATATTTTAAATCGATATGAAGGCTATGGTGCTGGAAAAACAGGATTTACTGGAAAATCTTCCTTTAAAGTTAAAAGATTTACCACTACCCGAACCTGAAGACGATGAAATCAGATTAAAAATAAGTGTCTGTGGTGTGTGCCGGACTGATTTGCATATCGTTGAAGGAGAATTGCCTGCACATAAGATGCCGGTTATTCCCGGGCATCAGATTGTTGGATATGTTGATAAACTCGGAGCACATGCTAAAAAATACCGGTTGGGTGACAGGCTTGGGATTCCATGGTTATACAAAACTTGCGGCAAATGTAAATACTGTAAATCAGAGAGAGAAAACCTCTGTGATGCCCCAATGTTCACTGGATATGATGTAAATGGTGGATTTGCTGAATATGTAATCGTGAATGAAGAATTTGCCTATCCACTTCCAGGAAATTATAATGATAAAGAAGTAGCACCACTTTTGTGTGCGGGTGTGATTGGTTATCAGGCATTTAAGGCAACAGGTCTTAAAGATTCAGGAAGGTTGGGGCTGTTTGGCTTTGGTTCAAGCGCCCATATCTTATTACAGATATGCAATCATCTCGGTATTGAGACCTATGTAGTATCACGGACTGAAAAAGAACTCAAACTTGCAGAAAAGCTCGGAGCGAAATGGACGGGAAGGATTGATGAAGATATGGGCGTTTTGCTTGATGCGGTGATTGTCTTTGCACCAAGCGGAGAGCTTTTAGTCAAGGCATTGAAAAAGATTGCCAAAGGTGGAATCGTCGTCTCCGCAGGGATATACACCACACCGCTACCTGGTTTCGATTATTCTCATATTTATCCTGAAAAAACACTGACCTCAGTTGCCCATACATCACGAAAGAATGTTCAGGAATTTTTGAACCTCGCAGGAAGATTTAAGATTCACACCGAAGTAAACGAATATGAATTGGCAGAAGCCAATATGGCTCTGCTGAATATAAAATATTCTAAAATCTCTGGTTCCTCGGTGCTTATTAATCAACCATCATAATTTAAAACGACATGCTGAAGTAATCACAAAAACATTGCCTGGAAAAATAAAGTAAACCGATTTTGCTTGACTTTATCGTCATTATTAATATAATTAGCCTATGAAAGGAGGCATAATGCGCTATCTTAAAATAACAATCCCAATAATATTAGTTGCTATTGTATTCTTTGGTTGCCCAAAGAAGCAAGTAGTTAAACCAGTAGAACCGGTGCCTGAGGAAACCGTAGTGGTACCAAAAGAGACTACAGTAGTTGAAACTAGACCACAATTAGTTCTTGAAAGAATATTTTTCGATTTTGATAAATCTGATATCCGTAAGGATGCTGCCGAAACGCTAAAGAAAAATGCTGAAATGCTAAAGCTGTATCCGGAAGTGAAAGTAACGATTGAAGGGCATTGTTGTGAGATTGGTACTGCAGAATATAATATGGCACTCGGAGAGAGAAGAGCGAAATCTGCCAGAGATTATTTGATAATGCTTGGTATTTCTCCAGATAGGTTGTCCACTGTAAGCTATGGTGAAGAGCGACCACTTGACCCCAAGGTCCTGGAAAAAAATCGGCGCTGTGAGTTTGTGATAATGAAATAAGAGATGGAAAATCTAAAAATAAAAGAATATCGAGGAATATCAGAGAATAACAAGAAAAATCAGTATGTGGCGCGGGATATCAGGGGGAATCTAAGGGGTTTAAAGATTCTTCCCCTGATATCCTCTGGTGTTCCTTTATTATGTCTTTTAATCACTGGGTTTCTTTGCAGTTCTGGTTGTTTGAGTCGGACCCGCTTCAATAATTTTAACTGGCAGATGGATAGTTTAAGATACTACACGACAAAGTTTGACAGTGTTCTCCAGAAACAGACGAGAGAGATGTCACAATTGAGAACCGATTATTATACCAAATCAGAAGAAATTGCCGAAAAGATTGAAATGCTCAATACCAGGTTGAGTGAACTGGAGTCACAGTTGACCCAGATAAGCGAAAGACTTTCGCGGGGCAGGAAAGCACCGGCTGATTCTGAAGATGTTGCTTCAATAAGTCCGGAAGCTCGGATGATTTATGAATCTGCTTATCTCAATTATGTTAAAGGCAATTATAATGATGCAATAAATGGATTTCGTTCTTACTTGAAGGTTGCTCCTGACTCTCCACTTGCGGACAATGCTATGTACTGGATTGGTGAGTGTTACTATTCACTCGGCAAAAGGCAGGATGCAGTTGATACATTCAATGAATTGATTAACAAATATCCCCAGAGTAATAAAAGACCTACCGCGTTGTATAAAATTGGCATAATCTATGAAGATGCAAAAGATACCAAGACTGCAAAAACATATTTTGAAAAGGTTATTCAGGAGTTTCCCAATGCTCCTGAAGCATCTCTGGCAAAAGAGAGGTTAAAGAAGTGAACATTTTCCGTGTTTTTCTTGAGTCCAGCCTTGCTGCACAGATTATAATGGTGGTTCTGGTCATATTTTCTGTGTGGTCCTGGGCAATTTTTTTTAAAAAACTCTACGAACTTGGACTGACAAATAGACGGGGCAGGTCATTTCTGATGAGTTATCAATTTCACAAAAATATTAAAGAAATGGAAAACCTGGGTCATTTACTACTCGATAACCCCTACGGAAGGATTTTGAAAGATGGAATAGATGAATTTAAATCTTTGAAATCAGCCGGTAACCCTGTTAACCTTCAACTTGCTGAAAACATTCATCTTGCAATGGAACGTGCCAGGGCAAAGGAGATCGAAACTCTGGAATCGGGTTTACCGATTCTTGGCACAATCGTCGCTGCAAGCCCATTCTTGGGTTTGCTTGGGACCGTCTGGGGTATAATGGAATCATTCCTTCAGATTCGGGCACGGGGTTCAGCTCATATTACAGTCGTTGCACCCGGGATTTCCGATGCCTTGATTACTACTGTATACGGACTTCTTGTGGCAATACCTGCGCTGATTTTTAATAATCTTTTGCGTTCCCGCATAATAAAATTAGATTCACAACTTGATAACTTTATCAGTGAAGTCTTTGCAAAGATGAGAAGGGAACTGGTTGAGAGTTCGTCTAATCCTCCATTATGAAAAAAAATTTCGCAAACAGTGGCTTGATACAGGATTTGAATTTTACCAATCTCGTTGATGTCGCTTTGACAATTCTGGTTGTATTTATTATTACTGCACCGATGATGACACCAGGTATAGATGTAAATCTACCCAGGACAGATGCATCCCTGCCCCATGATGAAGAAGGAATAACAGTATCAATAAAGGGTAATAAAGAGCTGTTTATTGAAACCGATCGCATCAAACCTGAAGATTTTGAGTCCCGATTAAAAAAGATTCTTGAGAAAAAACCACCGGGTGTCATGGTCTATCTGCGGGCTGATAAGGATATCGATTATGGATTTGTGATTGAGATGATTGGAAAAATGAGAAAGGCAGGGGTAAAAGATCTGGGTCTGGTTGCAGAAATTCCACAGGAACAATGAAAAAGTTATGCATTCAGTGTATCTATCTGACAGACATAGATTAAGGGAGAATTAAAAATGGACCGTTTTACCATTTTTTCCTTATTACTCCATTTGCTCCTGTTTGGCACAATTGCTGTTTCCTCAAGAAATACTTTTAAATCTATCCCGAAGATGGAAGTTTATAAAGTTAGTCTTGCACCTTTGCCCCAGCCAAAGGTTGCAGGAATTCCTGAACCTCCTGCTGAACCACCACCGGTAACAAAAGAGCCTGAGAAAAAGGTTGAAGAAAAGAAACCACCTGAAGAAAAGAAGGTGTCTGTAAAAAAAGAGACTAAAGAGTCTAAAGAAACAAAAGAGTCAAAACAGACCAAAGAGACTAAGAAAAAGGGATTGCCTGATGGACTTCCCGACATCAGACCACAGATTTATACAGGTAGTGGCAGAGGATTTACATATTCTTATTATTTGAATATTTTATTAAATAAAATCGCCCAAAACTGGAATAATCCATATAGGAATGAAGATGTGATATTAAAATCAGTCGTTTATTTTGAAGTTGATAAAAATGGTGTGATTTCAAACATTAGAATTGAAGAAGATTCTGGTGATGAAATATATAATGAATCTACAATCCGAGCTGTAGCATTAACCAAAAAACTTCCACCTCTTCCCGAAGAATTTTCTGACGATTACTTGAAGGTGCACCTGGAGTTTCTAACTGCAAAATGAAGTTCTCCACTAAATTTTTTGTTTTTCTTTTTTATGCCATCAATCTCATTGCTCAGGAGGTTTATCTACGCCTCACCGACTATGCAGGGGGTAAGACGAATCTCGTGATTGAACCTTTCAATGTCCAGGGCACACCTGATTATGTGACAAAAATAAAAAATATTGAATCCATAATCAAATTTGACCTTGATTATTCACTCTATTTTGAAATCCATTCTGACACCAGTGCCCTGGTTGCTGGCAATCCTAAAAAGAGCGGTGTGATAGTAAAAGCGTCGGGTAAGGAACCCAATCTCACAATTACTCTCATTGATTTTGAAACAAAACAAAAGATTGGTGAATTTACTTCACCTTTAGCTGGAGAATTGAGACATTATGCACACACCATATCCGATAAAATTATTGAAATAATAACCGGTGAGAAAGGTATATCTACAACCAAAATCGTTTTTTCCTATCGTACCGGCACAGGAAAAGAACTCGCAATGATTGATTATGATGGTTATAATTTTACTCCACTCACAAAGAATAACAATTTCAATCTCTTCCCCTGCTGGGCACCTGATGGAACCAGGATTTTATATTCCACATACATTAGAGATCGCCTTAATCTGAATTTACTCGATCTTAATCAAAGAACCTTAACGATAATTTCTACCCATGCAGGGCTGAATTATGCTCCGGACTGGTCACCAGATGGCACAAAGATTGCGTTGACTCTAACCAAAGATGGCAATGCTGAGATTTATCTTCTTGATTTAGAAAGTAAACAATTATACAGACTCACAAACAATAAGGCGATTGATTGCTCGCCGGTATTTTCACCAAACAGCCGGGAGATTGCTTTTGTATCAGACCGTTCAGGAATGCCACAGATTTACATAATGGATATTTATGGCACCAATGTCAGGAGATTGACATTCCATGGTGATTATAATACATCACCAGCCTGGTCACCACGGGGAGATTTGATTGCCTATGTATCAAGACAATCTAATTATTCCCAGCAGATTTGTGTTACCGACCCGAATGATTTCCAGCCAATACAATTAACATTTGAAGGAAACAACGAAGAGCCATCCTGGTCGCCGGATGGGTTGCATATTGTTTTTATTTCTAACCGCACCGGACAGTATGAACTCTGGACAATGAACTGGGATGGCACAAGGCAGCGGAAATTGACCCAGGGAATTGTAGCTTATGCACCTGACTGGTCACCATTTTTTAAGTAATAATTTATAAAAATTAGTATTCCCATATTACTCTGCAAATTAAAAAAGATTAACTGTTTAAATTATACTTTTTGAGCCAAAGACCATATAGACCTCCTTCACCTTTAGTCTTGTAACGGCAAATTATTTTCCTAAATTTTTCAACCCAGAATATTCTTTTAAGACGTATACCATGTCTTGAAACTCTACATTCGCCCCTTGACTTCTTATTAAAATTTATTAAAATATTATTAAGGATTGAATATGTCTTATCTTATAAGTCCGAAAATAATCATTGGCATTCTATTGCTGGTTTTAATAAAAATACTTTAGGCTTTTTCTTTGCGGAGTTTGTAAGGTTTGTTTAAAATTGCTCCGTGCCGGGGCTGTAGGGCAAGGCTTTAGCCTTGCAAGCATCCTGTAGCACCGTAGCAGAAAAATATAGTGCAAAAGATGTAGGGCAAACCTTCAGGTTTGCAAAATCTGGAGTGCAACAGTTTGTTGTTGCAAAAATGTAGTATTATTTTTGCATTAGTCTTTGGGCTAAAGAGACGGAGGAAGAAATCAAGGAGGTTAGTATGAAAAAGTTTCTGTTTGTAATAATAATTACAGGATTTGGTCTTGCCCAGGATATCCATATCTGTGTTGATTCAAGCGCCAATGGTTATACGCTCCTTCTGCAGATTCATGAAAGCATCAGCTTTTCTCCAATGACTGATACTATACTCATTGTCAATCGGGGATTTACCAACTCTAATAATCTTAATATTACCAGAACGACAGGAGCCCTTTCGTCTTTTATGACCAGCAGTAATGTCTATCAGGGACAATTAGGTCCTGCCCGTTATCCTTCCGCAATAGCTGGCACGCAACTTTACATTACATTCCCGTTTCTTATTTCAGGTGCCTGGGGTGGAATGGGTGCCCAGAAAATCAGCGGTTCACCTGTAGATGTCGGTAACGGTGACCTCAACATCCATCGGGTCACAGGCAAACAACTTCCGAATTCAAACCTTGTTTTTATCGGTGTTACCACGGATAATCAAATCCTTGCATATACCTGGGATGCAAATCTCTCTCAGTTAATCTCTAATAACATAATCGGAATCAATTCTGTTTATGTCGGTTGTGATTGTAATGGTGGAGTATTTTATATTTTTTACAGGAGTCTCTCTGATTTGTTAGTCTATTATCGGTTTACAGTCGATGGTATCAACTGGACATCACCCCAGCAATGGTCAATTCCAGGTTTTTCTTCAAGCATTGGCTATATGCAGATGGCTTTGACTGATAATGGTGCTCCCAGAATTGTCTTTGACGCATATTCCGAAAGTGATAGTACTTACCGGATATATGTCTCATATGCCTCGGGTGTACCACCAGTGATGCTTGTGAGTGTTCGTGATACAACCTGTTTTTATCCCACAATCGCTACAGGAGGAAATTATTGTGCGGTTTTATATTGTCGTTCAAGGAATATGGGGAGTGGTCCAGCGAACCGATGGGATTTTTATATCGTCTGGTCAAGCGATAATGGCATAACCTGGGGGCAGCCATTAAATTGTACCCAGTCTTTGACTTACAATCCTGGTTTACCCCAGCTGGCAAAAAGGATTGATACCGTGGGGATGCGTGTTTATTATATCTATCTCGCCCATATTAATAACAATGACGACCCATACTGGACATTACTATACGGAACTCCTGTTCCCTTCAGGATTTATCTTGGTGCAAAGGTATATACGGGCATTAAAGAAAAAAAAATCGCACAGTCCGCTCTGTTAAGTTC
>JAOAFX010000076.1 GCA_026416055.1 Caldifarciminota bacterium | reverse complement strand
ACAAGGTGTACTCCTCTACCGGTCAATGCATTAAGATACAACGGCATTGTGGCAACGAGTGTCTTTCCTTCACCTGTTTTCATTTCGGCGATCTTACCTTCATGCAGAACAATACCACCAATCAGCTGGACATCAAAAGGTATCATATTCCATTCGGTTTCAATTTCAACGACTGGCCATTTCTTACCCACAAGTCTTCGGCATGCTTCTTTTACAAGGGCAAACGCCTCAGGAAGGATATCATCGAGGGATTCACCCTGGGCAAGACGTTTTTTGAAATCTTCGGTCATCTTTAACAAATCGACACCCTGAAGTTTAGGATAGATTGTATTGATTTCTTCAACAATAGGCCAGAGCCTTTTTAATTCTCGCTCGGTCTTTGTGCCAAAAACCTTTGCCAGTATCTTGGTAAGCATCTTATTTAATTATATTGAATAAATTACAAGTGTCAACGATTAACTTAATGGCAGATACCAATTTACTGATCAGCTTAAAATACTTGACTTAAAAAATGATATAAGCAATAATTGATCAGTCTTCAGTTAAAAGCATTTCAGGTAATGAAGGCAAGGTTTGCATTTTTTTCAGCGAAAATTGAAAATCGTAGCGTTAGACTAAAGTCAGACAAATTTTTACTTATCAATAATTTTCACAAAATGCAAAGATGTGACCCCGCAGGCTCCATTGACCCACATGGTATTTTTTAAGTCATGATGAAATTTAGGCCAGGGTGTATTGACCAAAGGTGCTAAACCATAGATAGCATATAAATAACCGTATCTGAACCAAAATATATCATTCCGTCCGCTGCAATGGCAGGTGAAGATTGTATGGCACCACCAGTCTGATAACGCCATCTCAACGTACCATCAGAATTTAAAGCATAAAGGTGTCCATAATCACAACCGAAATATATTGCGCCGTCTGAGCTAATCGCCGGAGAAGAAATTATACCAGAATTATTAGTTGGGTATTCCCATTTCAGTGTTTCACCAAAATTGAAAGCATAGAGACTGCTTTGTGCTGCCATGTAGATGGTACCGTCTACACCAATTCCAAAAGTCGATTGAATTGCTCCTGGAATCTGATCTATCCATTTGTATGTTCTATTTTGATCGATCGCATAAAGGTAATCCCGCCCAAGCTCAGTATGAGCTCCCAAATAAACCGTGCCATTTCAGTCAATTACGTGTGAGGAATTTATTGTGTAGCCTGAATGTAGATTCCATTTTTGTGAACCATCAGGATTCATTGCACGAAGTGAGTCACCTGTGAGGACATAAATTACCCTGCTTGCTCCAATTGCAGGAGAAGAAATAGTTGTTAGACCTGGGTATTAGCGAATCACCAAACAGGTGCCGCTTGAGAGAACCATTATGGCTTATCGCAAAAAGTGCACCATCTACTCTGGCCGAATAAATTGTTCCCTCATCGCTAATGTCAGGGCAGGATACGACTTTATCATTCATCTGATATCGCCATTTAAACCTTCCTATATGGACTACCTTTATTGCAACTGTCTCAGAAAAGTCTACGTTAGGCACTAAACCACTTACATAACTTCTCGCTACACGGTCGACAATTTCAATATATGGGGTTTTTGTCTCCGTAAGAGATCAAAAATTGCAAAATTAAAAGAGTAATAAATGCTTTAAGTTTTTTCATCTTACACCTCCTCAAGCAAATTCCTTAATTCTCTATTTGTAAGTATACCAGCAACATAGATTGTTCTGACCTCCGATTAAGCGCATGCAGCCATTCTCGCCCCAGTCATCGCCCCAACTATTTTTTATTTTATAAGTCTGAGTACCACCTTCATCGTTGTCATTCCAGCCAACAAAGAAAATACCATGATCGGGCGCCATAGCCTGTGAACCACTGTGAGAGTAAACACCGCATGTATAGGCACACCAATTCCAGGGCCCACTTGTTTGTGCATATACAGAAAGTAGTCAATGGATGCCTTTGAAGTGCACTTTTGATTATTTTTTCACCATTACTTTTTCAGGCTACACACGTATAAGAATTGATTTTCCACAACTTTGTTGGCCTTTTGCAACAGGGAAGCATTGGTAGCGGTATAAGGGTCAGCAGATTCATGAGGGATGTTGCAGTCTTTATATATATTGTTTGCTCAGCGAGGTCAAAATTGGGATTGGGTATATTCGTGGAATGTTTATTACTGCCTCAACCTGTCCATCTGCAGCAATGCCCAGCAGGTACCAGCGGGTCTCTGGTCTTTTACCCTGGCTATCCAGTTAATTCCATCATTAAAACAAAAACCGCAACCGCAATCCTGAAAGGAGCTTGAGGACAAAAATATTGGGCTCAAGACATGTAGTCACAATCTTCATCAAATTGCGAAAATACAAAATAATGCAACAGCAAGCTTTTGAACTCCAGATATCAGAGGGCGTCTTGCACCGATAAGCTCGTGAATTGTAGCATCTGACTTCAGCCGGAAAATTATTTGAATAGCAAATATGCCTCTAATTAAAATGAAATATTCAACATTCTCCGTCTGCCTGAGTATGTGGATTTTTATTTGTTACCCAATGCGTAGTGCTTTTTTCACAAGCACTGGTATCTCACTCAGAGTCTCAGCAATCAGTGCCCCATTATTTTTTAATGCTTCAATTTTACTATCGGCAGTCCCCATATTACCTTCAATGATTGCTCCGGCATGTCCCAGCCTCTTTCCCTGTGGTGCAGACTTTCCTGTTATATAGGCAATAACAGGCTTTTTCATTTGTTTAATATATGGTGCAGCGAGTTCTTCATACACACCACCAATCTCTCCCGCCATTACTATAGCATCAGTCTCAGGGTCTTGTTCAAACAGTTTCAGAATATCTTCAAAATTAGAACCCAAAATCGGATCACCACCAAGGCCGACAGAAGTGGATTCGCCAAGACCCGCAAGATTCAATGAATTTGCAATATAATAGGTGACTGCACCGCTTCGGGCAACTGTACCAACCCGACCAGGCTGGAATGCAATTTTGGGCAACATACCAACCAAACACTTACCGGGTGATATTACACCTGGAGTATTGCCGCCTATTACTGTAACACCCTTCTCTTTTGCTTTTTCCCGCACATATAACATATCATGGATTGGAATTCTTTCGGTTATTACTACAACCACTTTAATTCCCGCATCAATTGCTTCAAGAATCGCTTCTTTAGCAAATCGCGCTGGTACCCAGATACTTGAAACAGTTGCGTCCGGATGTTCCTTCAAACACTGTGCCACTGTGTCATAGACAGGAACGCCTTCTACTCTCTGCCCGCCTTTTCCTGGTGTAACTCCCCCAACTATCTTCGTTCCATATTCAAGCATCAATTTTGTATGTAAGGCTGCATTTGCTCCGGTAATTCCCTGAACGATAGTTTTTGTATTGTTATCAATTAAAATAGCCATATCACGTGGTTTCCTTTGCCACCCTGATTGCTTCTTTTATCACTTCTTCAATCGGTGTATCATAGGCGTAGATTTTTATGTTTTTAAATAACTCAGGATGTTCCTTTTTTGCCTCTTCAAAAATTTTTCTTCCCTCTTCTTCCATATTTCCAGCCATACGCATAATCATCGGTTTTTGTGGTTTATTTTCTAAGATATACTGGACAACTGCTTTTGCCCAGTCATCACAACGGGAAATACCACCGAAACGCGCACCAAATATGACTTTGACTTTTGGATTATCCATCAGTAAGCCGAGCATCGCTTTTAATTTCTCCTGGGTTGGTGCACCGCCTGAATCCATAAAATTTGATGGTCTTCCACCATAATGGGTAATCAGGTCAAGCGCAGCAATGCCAAATCCTGCACCTCCCGGGAATACACCAATATCACCTTCTGGGTCAACATCGGCGTAGGGAATTCCTGCTGCCTTGGCAATCTTTTCTCTCTCAGTTAGTTCACCAATTTCGTTTCGTGCCACTATCCCCATTTCGCGCAGGTCAGGATGCCGGAACATTGCATCTTCATCCAGGTCAACCTTGGCGTCAAGGGCAAAAACTTTTCGGTCTTTTGTTATTACCAGGGGATTGATTTCAGCGAGTTTACACTCATAATCGATAAAAAGATTATAAAGATTAAAAATTACATTTGCCACACCACTAAACAGATCACTGCTGAAACCAAGTTCCCCGGCGATTCTTTTTGCCTGAAATTCAAAAAGTTTCTCACCAGCATTAAAGTAATACTTTCTGATAGCACCGGGATTGGCTTTAGCAATTTCTTCAATATCTACACCACCCTGAAGGCATAACATCAAAAGTGGCTTATGGGCAATCCTGTCAATAAGAGCGGCAATATACAGCTCCTGTTCAATATCGAGCTTCCGCTCCACAAGTACCTTTTCTATGACAAATGGTCCATGTTTTTTACCCAATAATTCAATAATCTTTTTTTCTGCTTCCAGCCGGTTTTGGGCAAATTGAATAATACCTGCCTTTCCCCTGCCTCCTGCAAAGACCTGGGCTTTAATCACCACGGGATAAAATACTTTGTCCAGTTCAGAAATTGTATCTTTATCAATAACAACCCCTTCAGGTACAGGGATTTTTTTTCTTTTAAATAGCATCTTACCTTCAAATTCGTAAAGTCGCATAGGTTATTATATTCATTTTGCCTAAAATTTCAAGTGGCTAATTTTCTCTGATGCTTATTGTCTCTCTCATTTTTATCTCTCTAAATAATTTACTGAACGAAATGAAGGTTAAAAGAAGGATTCCAATTTATAATGGGAAAAAAAGATGATAGGTACATTGTAAAAATTAGAATATGAGAAAAAAGTCTGTTGACGAAATTAAAAATTTAGATAAAATTTTATATGCCGGCCAATCTACCACCGCAGTACTTTGAGGTCGAAAAAAAATATCGCGAGGCAAAAACCTTGCAGGAGAAGCTTTTTTATCTTCAGGAGCTGCTTGCCGTCATTCCCAAACATAAGGGTACTGAAAAACTCCAGGCTGAGTTAAAAGCAAAAATTTCCAAAACAAAAGAACTGATGGAAAAAAGCAAAAAATCAACAGGTTCTACTGCATGGTATCAGGTGGAAAGACAGGGTGCGGGACAGGTTGTGCTTGTAGGACTGCCCAATTGCGGGAAATCTTCTCTTTTAAATATTCTCACCCGGACTAATGTTGAGGTTGCACCATATCCCTTCACCACTACTTCTTTTCAGGTGGGTATGATGGAATATGAAGATATCAAGATTCAAATTGTTGATACCCCACCTGTATCCGAGGGAGCACCAGCCTGGTTATATGCTGCATTCCGTTTTGCAGACTTACTTTTAATCTTACTCGATGCATCCAGTGATAATCTTCTTGAACAAATGGAAATAATAAAAAAAGAATTGGATTCACGAAACATATTTATTGAAAGAGAAAAACCTGAATTCAGAAATAATCTCATCCTGCTGAATAAAATGGATATAAACAAGTCTGAGGAGAATAGTGAAATCTTTCTGGAATTTTACGAGGGTAAGTTCAATGTCCTTAAAATTTCAACAAAGACTGGTTTGAATATTGAAACCCTGAAACAAAAAATATTCGAAAATTTAAATATTATCCGCGTTTATACGAAAAAAATAGGGCAACCAGTCGAAAGGAAAGACCCGATCGTCCTGAAAATAGGTGCCACGGTAATTGAAGCCGCAGAACATATCCACAAAGATTTCAAGAAAAATTTGAAATATACAAGGCTCTGGAATGCCCGCGGATATAACGGACAGCGCGTAGAAAAGAATTATATTCTTCAGGACGGTGATATTGTTGAATTTCATGTATGATAATACCGAGTTGGCATTCTGGATAGATTCTCACTCATCAATTTTTAGAGAAAGTATCAATTCACATTAAAACGGCAGGATGATTATTGAGTTAAAGTTTCTTTTCAGGGGTTTGCCATGTCTGAATTGACGATGATAAAATATATTCGCAAAAGGTTTCATAAAAAACATAGCGATATTTTAATTGGGATTGGTGATGACGGAATGGTTCTGAAAAATGGCATGGTTCTCTCAACCGACTCCTTTGCCGAAGGAATTCATTTTGATTTACGATACTTTTCAATGTTTGAACTGGGTTATAGAACGATTAGTGCAAGTCTTTCAGATCTTGCTGCAATGGCAGCAGAACCAGTTTGTGCCTTAATCAGTCTTTACATTCCTCGAGGCACTAAAGATTCAGAAATCAGAAAACTGTATAGGGGATTCTCAAAGGTCTGTAAAAAATTCAATTGCGATATTTCTGGTGGAGATATAATAGCGAGTCCTTTCTGGGGTATCACGATTACTGTTGTTGGAAAGACAAATAGGCCATTATTGAGATCTGGAGCAAAACCAGGAGATTATCTTTATACAACTGGTTATCTCGGGCTTGCAGAGACAGGACGGATAGTCCTGAAAGAAGGACATAAAAAAGAATTATTTCCAGAATCTATAAAAAAACATCTTTATCCTGAACCGAGGATTTATGAGGCACAAAAATTGAGAAGATATCTTAATGCCGGTATTGATACCTCGGACGGGCTATCCACCGATGCTTTTCATATTGCAGAAGAAAGTAGGGTCAGGGTTTTGATTGAAAAGATACCAATCCATCCCGAAGTTAAATTGTTTTGTAAATTAAAAAAAATTTCTCCTGTAGAATTTATTTTATCTGCGGGTGAAGATTTTGAACTGCTAATCACTGGAAGAGAAATTAAAGAATGCAGCGGCGTAAAACTATTCCAGATTGGTAAAATTACTGAAGGGAAAGGCGTTTATATATTAACCAATAATAAATTTAAAAGAATTTATCCCACTGGATATGAGCACCTCAGGTGATGGAATAATAGCAGATTCCCACAGAAAGAATATCGTCCTTTTTGTTACGACTTTAGGCTCGTTCCTGACCCCATTTATGGGTTCATCAATAAATGTTGCCCTGCCCAATATAGGTAAAGAATTCAATATGAATGCCCTTTTGCTCAGCTGGATTCCGACTTCTTATTTACTGGCAGCCGCAATGAGCCTTGTTCCCATAGGCAGGGTCGCAGATATGCTCGGGCGACGGAAAGTTTTTTTTGCAGGTGTAACAATTTTCAGCATTTTTTCTTTCTTATGCGGCATATCTAATAATGCTTCTTTTCTTCTGGGCTTTAGAGTAATTCAGGGAATTGGTGGTGCAATGATTTTCGGAACATCGGTGGCGATACTGACTGAAGCATTTCCCTTACATGAAAGAGGTCGTGCTCTGGGAATAAACGTTGCCGGTGTGTATCTGGGGCTTTCGCTCGGACCATTTATCGGCGGCTTCCTGACACACAATTTCGGTTGGAGAACCATCTTTTTTCTGAATACAATAATCGGAATTCTTATGTTAATTATGATTATCTTCTCTTTGAAGATGGAAGGAAAAATATCTACAATTGGCGATTTTGATTATACAGGAACTCTGATTTACAGCCCTGCTCTATTCTTTTTTATGTACGGACTTTCACTCCTTCCGGGTTTCCCGGGGTTGATTTTACTAATAATCGGTTTCATATTAATCTGGCTTTTTATCCGCTGGGAGTCGAGGGTTATCAAGCCATTATTGAATATCCATCTTTTTAAAGCAAACCCTGCCTTTTTATTCTCCAATCTTGCTGCGCTTATCAATTATAGTGCAACCAGCGCGGTTTCATTTCTACTCAGCCTTTATCTCCAGTATTTGAAAGGCTTACCACCACAAAAAGCCGGTTTAATACTCATTGCCCAACCAATCACGATGACAATTTTTTCTCCATTTGCGGGTAGACTTTCTGATAAAGTCCAGCCCGGAATAATTGCATCTACCGGAATGGGTCTGACAAGTGGCGGTTTATTACTGTTATCATTCTTAAACAAAGATACAGGAGTTGATTTAATTATAACTTATTTAGTCATCCTGGGATTTGGGTTTGCTCTTTTTTCTTCACCCAATACCAATGCAGTGATGAGTTCAGTTGAAATGGCTCACTATGGTGTTGCATCAAGTACCCTGGCAACAATGAGACTTCTCGGACAGATGTCAAGCATGGGTTTTGTGATGTTAATTTTCTCGCTTCTTCTCGGCAGGGTTAAAATTACACCTGAAATATATCCTTCATTTATGCATTCCCTCAAAATCTCGTTTTACATTTTCACCGGGTTGTGTATTCTAGGTATCTTTGCTTCATTAAGAAGAGGAAGAATTGAAAGAAAATAATAAGTTGTTATGTTTATGTTCGCACTTTTAAATTTTTGTGTATTCTGACGATTTCATAAAACAGGTGCCACCGCAGTGGTAAATCAACTCCGCTCTTGCAGTATCCCAGACGCCATCTTTGAACAAATCTTCTTCAGCCTCTGCATATAGAATTTCGCCAAAGAAAATGATATGGTCGCCTACTTCTATTGAATCTATAACCGAACATTCTATTGAACCAATGCACTCTTTTATCCTTGGTGTTTTGATCAATTTTTCGGCCTTTTCAGGTGTGAGTTTTGTTTCTTTAAATTTATCTATATCCCTGCCTGAATGTGTGCCACAAAAGAGCATTGGTTCAAGCAAATCCCAGTTGGGAATGTTAACAATAAACTCGCCCGATTTTTTTATCAATTCAAGAGAAAATCGCTCCTTCCCAACCGCTATAGCCAGCGCAGGCGGTTTTATTGATACCGGTGTCTGCCAGGCAATCGTGATGATATTTGATTTATCTTTATAATGGGATGTTACCATTATCACATTTCCTGAATTTATTAATCGATTAGCCTTTGAAACGGGCACTTCTTTTTTCATAATCACCCCCATTTATTCGAGTTCCACTATTGGTACAAAAGCATCGACCTGTTCTCCTTCTTTATAGTTTATTTTTTTCACCACACCATCTCTGGATGCGCGCAATTCGTTCTGCATCTTCATTGCTTCAACGATGGCAAGTGTAGTTCCGGCACTCACTTTATCTCCAATTTTTACCGGAACCTTTACCAGTAAACCAGGCATTGGTGAAACAACAATATTTGTTTTCTCGGCAATGGTGGTGCTGCTCTTCAATTTTTCTGACTTCTCAGGCTCAAAAACATAATACTCACCGTCAACTGCAATGTATTTTCTACCTTTTTCCTCAGCATAGAAAATAATAAAAAGTTCGTTATTGAGTCTGAACTGGACACTATTCACAAAATTGTTTACTTCGTCCACCTTATATTCCCTGTCATTGATAATAATTTTATAGGAATTTCTATCTTTTTCTTTTTCTAATTTGACCGTGTAGGTATTTTCCAGATATTTCAATCTAATTTCCATAGAATAATTTCTTTGCAGAATAAACTC
>JAOAFX010000075.1 GCA_026416055.1 Caldifarciminota bacterium | reverse complement strand
GTATCTATGGGATAACAACGCAGGTGCAAAGAAATTTTTATGAGAGCACAGCTTTGAGGCGTTCAGTAAGCTATGAGATTAAAGGGATAAAATTCAACTATTACAAACTGAAGAAAGAGTTTTACTTTGATTTTGTTAGACAAAATGACCTCTTTATAAGTACCAAGGAAAAGGCATTTATTGATGCGATATACCTGTATTCATTAGGACGGTATAGCATAGATATAAATTCACTTGATTTGAAAAAATTGGAAATAAAAAGAATAAAAAGCCTATATCGACCTTTTCCGGAGCGGACAAAAAAAATTATAAGGGAAATATGCAAGATTTAATAAAGCAAGAGCAGTTTGAGATTGAAGTCTTAGATTTATTGCACACCAAAAGATTTCTTCCCAGACTTATCTTTTGTGGGAGAACAATGCCCCAATTATGTTATGGATTAAGTCGTTTTTCAGTTGATCTGGATTTCTGGCTGGCAAAGAGAATAAATATAACGAATCTTTTTAAGTCTTTGAAGAAATACCTCAGTGAATCTTACCGTATCACTAATGCTGCTATAAAATTTCATACAATACTTTTTGAAATAAAATCTGGTAAATTTCCAGGGAGTTTGAAGATAAAGATTCATAAAGAGTCCAAAAAATTTAAAATTGAAAGGGAAATTGCATTCAGCAGATTTACCACCTTAAAGGTGCCAGTGAATGTAGTCTCTTTAGAGGATATGATGTCAGCAAACGTTAAAACCTTTATATCAAGAAAAGAAAAAAGAGATGTTTTTGATATTGAGTTTTTTAACAAAGCGCGGGAATGGTTTTCCTGAAGATAAAGATATTCTGCAAGAACTTATAAATGTATTGTAGTAAGAAACTGAAAGTGGGGTGTTTATGGAACAAAGAAATGATTATATTCAAATTTTTACTACAGTAGAAAAGAAAGAAGATGCAGAAAAGATCGCCAGATCGGTTGTTGAAAAAAGGCTTGGAGGTTGTGTTCAAATTTTAGGTCCGATAAAGAGCACCTACTGGTGGAAAGGAAAAATTGAGACTGCTGAAGAGTATTTGTGTATTGTGAAAAGCAAAAAAGATTTGTATGATAAACTTGAAAAGGCAATAAAAGAAATTCATCCTTATGAGACGCCGGAGATAATTGCGCTGCCGATTATCGCAGGGTATGAAGGTTATTTAAGATGGCTCAATGGTGAATTAAAATCTGGAGATTCTTAAATAGATTCATAATGACAAAGAGAGAGGCCAGGGCGATGGTTGAATTCGGGGCGGTCCTCAAATGTATCATGGTGAATGATGGATAACCTTGATAGAATCACCGACGAAATTCTTGTCTGCGCGAAATGCCCATTGCACAGAACAAGGATTAATCCCGTACCGGGAGAAGGTAATCCGAATGCAAAGATAATGCTAATCGGTGAGGCACCGGGAGCGAATGAAGACAGGACAGGAAGACCATTCTGCGGTGATGCCGGTAAAGTTCTTGATGAATTGTTAACAGTTGCTGGACTGAAGCGTGAAGAGGCCTTTATTGGTAATATACTGAAATGCCGTCCACCGAATAACCGCGACCCAAGAATTGATGAAATAATAGTTTGCACACCGTATTTAGAGAGGCAGATAGAGATTATTAAACCACAGATTATCTGCACCCTTGGGAATTATGCCACCGCGTTCATCCTTAAAAAATTTGGATTAAAAGATAAGATTCTGGGAATAAGCAGGATTCATGGAAAGATTTTTGAGACAGAAAGTTCATACGGCAAAATTAAGATAATCCCTATGTATCATCCCGCAGTTGCGGTTTATAATGTTAATATGAAGAAGGTTCTAAAAAAGGATTTTGAGATTCTAACAGGGCAGATTGGTTCTTTGCGGTAATTTTGAGAAAAATGGCGGCGTCCAGACCCTTTTGATCGAGCACATAATCTTCCATCCAGCTTTAGTTGGACACCACTATTTTACTTTTATAACTCAACCCGAGAAATTTGAAACTTGACTTTTAAAAAAATCGGACTAAAATATAAATATGATTAAAAGATACCTTTTAAATGAGTTAAGAAAACATCTTCACAGCAAAGAAATCAGTTTTATTATTGGACCACGGCAGGCAGGAAAAACTACGCTTATGATGCAACTACAGGACGAACTCAGAAAGGAAGGCGAAAGAACATTATTTCTCAATCTTGATATTGAAACCGATAAAATCTTCTTTACGTCTCAGATGAAATTACTCAAAAAAATAGAACTGGAGATAGGTAAAGGCAAAGGATTTGTCTTTATTGATGAAATTCAGAGAAAAGAAGATGCCGGAGTCTTCCTGAAGGGAATATATGATATGAATACGCCTTATAAATTCATTGTCTCTGGTTCTGGCAGCGTTGAGCTAAAAGAGAGAATTCATGAATCGCTTGCGGGAAGAAAAAGGGTATTTGAACTTTATACTCTATCCTTTGATGAATTTGTTGATTTTAAGACCGATTATAAATATTCTGGTAACCTGTTTCGCTTTTACTCTCTTGAAGTTGAGCGTCTGCTGGAATTTCTTGAAGAATACATAAACTTTGGAGGCTATCCAAGAGTTGTACTGGAGTCTGAACTCAATGAAAAAAGAAACTTGATAGGCGAGATTTTTCAGAGTTATATTGAAAGGGATATTACTTATCTCCTTCGGGTGCATAAACCTGAGGCGTTTAGTAATCTTGTTAGACTTCTTGCCGGACAGATAGGAAGATTAGTCAATTATACAGAATTGTCTTCTACACTGGGAATTTCGGTAAATACGATAAAAGAATATCTCTGGTATCTGGAAAAGACTTTTATCATCAGAAGGATTAATCCCTTTTTCAGAAATGTACGAAAAGAAATAACAAAATCGCCAATTTATTACTTCGGTGACCTCGGGATGCGGAATTTTGCTACAGGAAGTTTTGGCACACTCACGGACCCTGGATTTTTATTTCAGAATTTTATTTATAACACAATTTATGAACAGATTAAAGGTAGTTCCTCAAAGATTTGTTTCTGGAGAACAAAAGATAAGGCAGAAGTTGACTTTGTGATTGATTCCGGCAGATATGTTTATCCTGTTGAAGTGAAATATAAACAGATTACTCAACCGGAGATACCCAGGGCATTGAAGAATTTTATTGAGAAATACAAACCCACGAAGGCTTTTGTTGTCAATTTAACATTTAAAAAGCGTGTTAAACTTAATAAGACCACGGTGCATCTACTTCCATTTTATGAAATTAACAGGAGTCTATTTGAGTGAAATATTCAATTACTACTATGTACCAGCGATTCATTACTGTGGGCTTCAAACCATTTAATCCGTTAGAACTCGCACAGGAGACCGAAAAGATTGTAACCAGAGAAGGTAATGATGGGCTTGAGAGAAAATATGTAAGCGTCTATTCGGCACCGGTATATGGTGGAATTGCCACCGGCTATGCGGTTGGTTGTTGTTTGAGATGTATCTATTGCTGGACGAACTGGTCAAGGGATTTTCCCGAAAATTTCGGTAGATTCTATTCACCGGGTGAACTCGCCGAAGCACTTTTAAGGACAGCAGAACAGGGAATTACGGCACCGGGCTGGGAGAGATTCAGACATTTGAAAGTTAAAAAACTCCGTATTTCTGGATGTGAACCAACATTGGGGAGAAGGCATTTAATAAAATTGCTGGAATATATATCAGGGACTGGCTATCCATTCTATCTTGAAACGAATGGGATTTTAATCGGGGCCGAACCTGATTATGCTGAAGAATTGTCAAAATTTAAACAATTCATCTATGTCCGTGTATCATTCAAGGCGGCAACGCCTGAGGGTTTTACGGCAAGGACCGGCGCAATCGGTGAATTTTATGAATTGCCGTTTAAGGCGTTAGAAAATTTATTAAAAAAAGGAATCTTTGCCCGCGCTGCAGCAATGACCGATTCAAAGGTGATGCCTGAGAAAGAGCGTGAAATCTTGATAAAAAGACTTACCGAAATTGACCCAAAAGCAAGATATTCCGAGACCCTTGAAGAAGAAATCATTGACCCTTATGATACAACAATCCAGAGGCTGAAGGCATATACGGATTCAGAATATGCAACACTTCTTGAAAAAGAAATACTAAAGGATAGAACATGCTGATTAAAAAGCCACTATCGATGGGATTATTCCTTACCTACAAATGCAATGCTGAATGCCAGCATTGTATGTACGGATGTGGACCGGGCTGGAAGGCAGACTGGATTAAATTGTCCGATGCTGAGAAGATTTTCGCATCAGTTTCCGAAAGCATCAAGGGACTACCCGATAACCGCATCGGCATAAATTATGGGCTCCATTTTACCGGTGGTGAGCCATTTCTGAATTTTGATTTGTTATTGGAATTGACGAGGCTGGCAACAAGGTTTAACATTCCATCTTTATTTGTTGAAACAAATTGCTTCTGGTGCAAGGATGAAGAAACAACTGAAAAGAAATTACTCGAATTAAAAAAAGCAGGATTGCATGGCATCCTTATCAGTATTAATCCATTCATACTTGAGAATGTTCCTTTTGAAAGAACAGAAAACTGCATCAGAGCAAGTGAACGTATCTTTGGTGTGAATGTAATCGTCTATCAGCACTATTTTTATCAAATCTTCAAAACACTGAGTATTAAGACAACGATGCCGGCACAGAGATTCTTTGAGAAAATTCCTGAGTCTCTTTACTACATTGAGCTATTACCGATGGGTAGGACAGTTTACAAACTAAGGCATATCTTTCAGAAACATAAGGCAGAATATTTCTTCGGTTATAACTGCCGGGAAGAATTATTTAGAAACTGGCATATCCATTTTGATAATTACGGAAACTATATACCAGGATATTGTAGTGGGTTATCCCTGGGAAATATAAACAATATTGAGCGATTATTCACTGAATTTGATACGAGCAAATTTCCAATTATTCGTGCGCTGTGCACCGATATAAAAAAATTATACGAACTCGGTAGAAAATATGGATACGACGAAAATGAAGAAGGTTATATCTCAGGATGTCATCTGTGCCTGGATATAAGGAAAAAAATAGTCTCACAGACTGATAGATATTTTGAATTACGTCCCAGAGAATTTTATCTCAGTGTGACATAAGAAGAAAATGCCTCTTAATGAGAATTATACCATAAATTTACAAAATCTGAGACAATAGTTAAATATGATAAGTAAAAGTCTAACAAAGGTTATCTATCAATATATATTTACTGGTTTAATTCTTTTTAACATATTGCTATTTCTCATGCCCTCTTTGAGCGATTCCTTTTTAACGAATCTCTGGGGTACAGGATTAAATTCTTATCTTCCAAAGGCATTCGTGTTAGTTCAAATCATCATGTTGGCTGGTGCATTTATTTTGATATTTTTAAAGACCGATGTATCATCAAAAATCTCTACACCAATATTCAAGATTATCTGGAGCATTGTTTTTTGTGCAATGTGCATTATGCTTCAGGAGGCATCATTGCTTTATGGTGATGCTCTGCTTTTAGTCAAAAAAATAGAAGCTGGGCTGCCCAAGTTGCCCACTGAAACATTAAGTATTCTGATATATCGTACATTCTATTCGCTCCTGCCCGCATCAATTAAAAGTGGTGAAATGGTGTATCGTATTATCAATACTGCTGCGGTAATTCCAGCAATCTTCTGTTATTTAAAGCTAACACAAAGACTAAAAGAATCTATCCAACCAGCATTTCTGCTTTTAATATCATCACTCGGAATAAATGCTCTATTTATGGGACATGTTGAAAATTACACCCTTGTCTATGTCACAATGTTAACATATTTTATTTTCTTCACTGACGAAAAACCCGCGCCAAATATTATATTTTTGTTTTTCAGTCTTTCTGTGTGCCTGCATCTCATTGCAATACTCCTTTTGCCATCGTTAATTTTTTACTTTATCAAAAATCGAAAAGCGATTAAAATATGGGAAGCTGTTATCTTCTTTGTGATGCCATTTATGGGCGTTATATTGTTGGCGCTTATCAATGGATTGGCTATCAATATTCTTTTGAAAGGGGTTATTGAGATTCCACAAAATTTTTTCAAGGCGCGCACTTTTTCGTATTTCAGCACGGTCTTTAGTCTTGAGCATATACTTGATATTTTTAATCTGTTTCTGTTAAACTTACCGGTCTTACCATTGATTGTGTTACGCATAATTTTCATTTATCCGGAAAATGATAAAAAAGATAACCCGAATACGACCTTTTTATTTTTCTCCATTCCTTTTTTACTTTTCATCATTCTATTTGATACACCACTTGGTTTTGCTCGTGATTGGGACCTGGGTAGTATTTGTGTGATATTGCCTATCCTTTTAATAATTAAAAAATTTTTCAGACTTCCTGCTTTAAGTAAAAATTTCCTTCTTATCGTATCTATCATTTCTATTATTCTTACAATTCCCTGGTTTCTTGTGAATCATTCTTCAGTACTTTCTCTTGAGCGATTTAAAGATGTCCTTGAAGCAAGGCCGAATCTTCCCGGAACAGCGTATGGTTATGAGGCTCTTGGAAGGTTTTACTGGGATAAAAAGGATTTCGCAAATGCCGCAACATACTATCAGAAGGCAACGGTGGTCAGCCCTGATAACTGGCGTTTCTGGACCTGTGCTGGGTTGTCCTATTTATATGGCAATGACCTGCCCAATGCTCTGAAGAATCTACGGCGCGCACGTTCACTCTTTGAAGGTGACCCGCGGATATTTGCAGGACTTGGAACGGTCTATGGATTGTTGGGAATGAGGGATTCGGCAAAGGTCGCCTGGGAAAGGGCATATAGCCTTGATTCTACAGATATTAATGTTCTGATAAATCTCGCATATTTAAACTATCACGATGGTAATTATTTAAAAACGGTGGAGCTATGCCAGAAAGTTATAAGAAGACAGAAGATATATGACGCTTATTTAATTCTTTTTGATGCTTTTTATTCAAGTAGAAATTTAGCTGCCGCAAAAGCAATAATTGATGAGGCGTGCAGACAATTTGGTCCAGCCCCAGATATTTTAAAGCGGGTAGAACTGATAGATGAAAAGTCTAACAAATAAAGTTATGTTGTCATTCTTATCAAAGGCGAAGTTAAACAATAAACTTGACCTTTATTTCCTGATAGGTATAATCAAATAATGAAAAAGAAAATAATTGACTGGCAGATTGTTTTTGGGATAGTTTTGATTTTACTGAGCATTATTTTTTATGTCCTGCATTACTTAATCTTCCGCGATCCACACCATATTTTCATCTATTTACTCGGTGACCTTGCATTTGTATTCATTCAGGTTTTACTTGTATCGATGGTTATAGAGCGCTTGTTTCAATATCGTGAAACGAAGGAGCGGCTTGAAAAACTGAATATGCTTATCGGTGTATTTTTCAGTGAGGTTGGACACAGACTTTTGGTTTTGTATACAAAATTCGATGCCAATGCAGGTGATATAACTAAGGATATTACCCTTGATGGCTCCTGGAACGATGATGATTTTAAAAAATTTAAGGCTAATCTCCGTTTTCATAATTTTAAAATAGACCTGGAAAAGATAAACCTTGAAGAATTGCGGAATTTTCTATATTCAAAGCGGGAATTTATGCTAAGGCTTCTTGAAAATCCTATTTTGCTTGAGCATGAGAGATTCACCAGCTTGCTCTGGGCAGTCTTTCATTTGGCTGAAGAATTACACTACCGGGACCGACTAAAGGAACTGCCCAGAACAGATTATGAACATCTGTCAAAGGATATAATCAGGGTTTATGATTTACTCTTAGAAGAATGGATAAGGTATATTGAACATTTAAAAGAAAATTACCCATACCTGTATTCTTTAGTATTGAGAACAAATCCCTTTGACCCAAATGCCACCATTGAGGTGAAACAGAATTGAATGAAGATTGGTTATCCCTGTATTAATCTATCCATTGGTTGCACGACAAATTCAACATTTCGATTAAAAAATTATTCAGAAAGGAATCTCATAGAAAAAGTGAATAACAACCTTGATTGTCTGCAAAAAATTCTTGAATTCAATCTAAAACATAATCTTTTGTTTTTCAGAATGAGTTCGGACATAGTGCCTTTCGCAAGCCATCCAATAAACAAATTTAACTGGCAGAAGTATTTTAAAAATCGCTTTGAAGAAATCGGGAATTTCATAAAAAAATATGATTTTCGAATCTCAATGCACCCTGACCAGTTTGTTTTGCTTAATTCACCTGATAAAAAAATTGTTCAGAACAGCATCAAGGAACTTATCTACCACTGCGAGGTCCTTGACTTAATGGGGCTTGATAAAACAGCAAAGGTGCAGATTCATGTCGGCGGAGTTTATTATGATAAGAAAGAATCTATTAAGCGATTTGTGAGAAATTATCAACAATTACCAGCAATGGTTAAATCACGACTGGTGATTGAAAATGACGAGCGTCTGTATTCCATCATTGAATGCTTATCGATCTATCAGGAAACAGGGATACCGATTGTTTTTGATTATTTTCACCATTCCTGCTTAAATAAAGGTGAAACTTATCTTGAGGGAATTAATATGGCACTGAAGACCTGGCAAAAAAAAGATGGTTTGATGATAACTGATTATAGTACCCAGAAAAAAGGTGCGCGCACTGGCACTCATACAGAACATATTGATTTAAAGGATTTTGAGAATTATATACAATCAACTCTTTATTTGGATTTTGATATAATGCTTGAGATAAAAGATAAAGAAAAAAGTGCCTTAAAGGCACTGAAGATTTTAAAAAAATGGAGGAGATAATGAAGACTATAAGAATCCTGACATTTTGCTTTATAGTCTTTATATTTTTTGATTGTCAGAAAGAGGTCGAAAACTGGCCTGAAGTAAAGGCAAATGCATATGTAGAATGCCATCTACCAGACGAATTCAATAAACCCCGAATGTTGAAAAACAACACACTGGGCTGGGAAGATGGGTTATTTGTGAGCCGTGATGGATTACATCTCTATGCAACATACATACCCTGTGATTTCCTTTCATTTGTTTTGAATGGCGATGATGTCAAAAATCTTATTAAATATGACCGTGGCCCTCATTATGATATGGATTTGAAATCAAATCCCGTTGGCGATTTTCCATGGTATCAAAGCGACATAATTTATGCGACAAGAAGCTCTATAAACGACGAATTTGGTGCCTGGAATACTTCAAATATGAAAAGGAGCATTTACAGTGAAGGTGGATTTTGCGCAATTTTTGCTAATCCATCAAACATAGAAATATGTGTCTTTACAAGTAATGATGTTTATACTGCCAACAACAATATAAAGTGTATCAAAAATACCAGTCCCAATCCTTCGGGTATCGGTGATTTAATTACGCCAATTGATAGTTTTGGAACTCAATTTATAAATACCGCATACATTGAAGATAATCCTCATATTGAGAGGATTGATGATAC